>NZ_JBEOWS010000046.1:0-40679 GCF_040296125.1 Streptomyces sp. NPDC002265
TCGAACGCCAGCCCCGAGGTGTGGGCGAGCAGATGACGGACCGTCGAGCCCGCGGGTCAGGCTGTCTCCCGGCCGCCCCCGGGCCGTTTCCGCAGGAAGCTGCGGTGCCCGTGGCATGTCACAGGTGATCGACAATTCCGCGACGGTCCCACGTGCCGGGGCTACCGTGACTGTCGTCCTGGCTGACCGACCGTCAAGGTGGGGGAGAACACCGAATGCGTGCGCTGCGAATACTTCTGATCCTCGTCGTGATCCTGGGCGTGCTCTTCGTCGTCGTGGACCGGGTCGCCGCGCACTTCGCCGAGGGCGAGGTGGCGGACAAGCTGAGAACGAGCGAGGGACTGGCCGGCACCCCGGACGTCTCCATCAAGGGCTTCCCGTTCCTCACCCAGGTCGCGGGCGGTGAGCTGGACGATGTCGAGATCGGCATCAAGGACTACGACGCGGCCGCGGGCAACGGCGCCGGGAAGATCCGTATCGACGATCTGAAGGCACACATGAAGGGTGTCGCCTTCTCGGGCGACTACAGCTCCGCCACCGCGGCCACCGCCACCGGCACCGCGACGATCTCCTACGAGGAGCTGCTCAAGGCCGCCAAGTCCGAGCCCACCGACGTGGGGCCCGGGGTGAGCGCCCAGGTCGTGGGCCTGTCCGACGGCGGCAACGGCAAGATCAAGGTGATGGTCGACGCGACCGTCCTCGGCGTCAAGCTGCCCCGCCCGGTGCCCGTGCTCAGCACGGTCACGGTCAAGGGCGACAGCGTGCAGGTGCGCGCGGACTCGATGCCCGGCCAGCTCGGCGCCGGTGTCGCCGAGAAGTCGGTCCGCTCGATCACCGACTTCCAGCAGGCCATCCAGGACCTGCCGGGCGGTGTCCGGCTGGACAAGGTCGAGCCGACGGGCGAAGGGGTGGAGATCTCGGTGCAGGGTTCGAACGTCAGGCTGGCCGGGTAGGACGACGTCAGTCAGGCGTCAGCCGGACGTCAGGCGGACGTCAGCGGTCCGACAGGCGAGACGCCTCGGTCCGCGGGGTAGGCGCGGCAGCACACGCAGGCGCCCGGAAGCCGTGTCACGGCGGTCCGGGCGCCTTTCTCGTCCTACAATGTGGACGATCGCGTCTCAAAATACGACACGCCGGTGACATGCCGGGCCGTCCGTCCCTACGATCGAGTCCATGAAGCGACAGGCGGACCTCACGAAGCGGCGGGCAGTAGACCTGTGCCGCGTCGCCGCCATGCTCTGTCGCCCCTTCTGAGCGGAAGCACCGACTTCCACATCCCCCTGCCCTGGCCTGGGCATCCGTGCGCCCCATCCGTGTGTGCGCACCCCTCTCACTTGCACGCCCGCCGCAACTGCCCGGAGGAGAAAGAGCATGAGCCGCCGCAGCGAGGTCCTGGTCGACGCCGACTGGGTCCAGGAACACCTGGACGACCCGAGCATCGCCATCGTCGAGGTCGACGAGGACACGTCCGCGTACGAGAAGAACCACATCAGGAACGCGATCCGGATCGACTGGACCAAGGACCTCCAGGACCCGGTCCGCCGTGACTTCGTCGACCAGGACGGCTTCGAGAAGCTCCTGTCGGCCAAGGGCATCGCCAACGACACGCTGGTGATCCTCTACGGCGGCAACAACAACTGGTTCGCGTCCTACGCCTACTGGTACTTCAAGCTGTACGGCCACGAGAACGTCAAGCTCCTCGACGGCGGCCGCAAGAAGTGGGAGCTGGACGCCCGCGAGCTGGTCTCGGAGGTGCCCGAGCGCACCGAGACCTCCTACCAGGCCAAGCCCCAGAACAAGGCCATCCGCGCCTTCCGCGACGACGTCGTGGCTGCCATCGGCACGCAGAACCTGGTCGACGTCCGCTCGCCCGACGAGTTCTCCGGCAAGCTGCTCGCCCCGGCGCACCTGCCGCAGGAGCAGTCGCAGCGCCCGGGCCACGTCCCGACCGCCCGCAACATCCCGTGGTCGAAGAACGCCAACGACGACGGCACCTTCAAGTCGGACGACGCCCTCAAGGAGCTGTACGCCGACGAGCAGGTGGACCTGGCCAAGGACACCATCGCCTACTGCCGGATCGGTGAGCGCTCGGCCCTGACCTGGTTCGTCCTGCACGAGCTGCTCGGTGTCGAGAACGTCAAGAACTACGACGGCTCGTGGACCGAGTACGGCTCCCTCGTGGGTGTGCCGATCGAGCTCGGCGCCAACAAGTAAGCAATCCGCCCGACCGTTCATCACCCCCTTCAGGAGTACGACATGTGTGGAGCGAAGGCCGGCGGCCCGGACGCCTCGACGATCAAGCCCGGTGAGACCACGATCCAGGGTCAGGTGACGAAGGACGGCGAGCCCGTGGTCGGCTACGTCCGTCTGCTGGACTCGACCGGTGAGTTCACCGCCGAGGTCCCCACCTCGGCCACGGGCCAGTTCCGTTTCTACGCGGCCGAGGGCACCTGGACGCTGCGCGCCCTCGTTCCCGGCGCCAGCGCCGACCGCACGGTCGTCGCCGAGCAGGGCGGCCTCGCCGAGGTCGCGATCGCGGTCTGAGCGACGCGGTGGACCACCGAAGGGCCGCATCCCGCGGGTTGGACGCCTGGGATGCGGCCCTTCGGCATGCGCGGTCCCACGGGCGCGGTCCTACGCTGGAGGTATGTACGCGCGCCGGCGGCACGTCTACTTCGCCATGATGGGGTTCTGCATCGGCCTCTTCGTCCTGGCGTGGGCGGTCGTGCGCCTGTGGTCGATCCCGGCGGCCGTGGGCATGTGCGTGGTCGCCATGGTCATCCCGCCGGTCGCCGCGATGGTGGCGAACCGCCGCGGACCCGAGGACCGCTGGTGGGACGACCCCTCGGGCGACCGCGAGTCCGACGAGTGGTGGGACGAGCTGGACGGGAAGAAGCGGCCCCGGTAGCTGGACGGGAGGATGCCGCCCCGGTAGGAAGACGGGCATGTCACCCGCGAGGCTGTCGACCGTCGTCCTGGACGCGCCCGACGCGCACGAACTGGCCGCCTTCTATCTGGGCCTGCTCGGCTACGAGGTGCGCGCCGACGAACCCGACTGGGTGCTCATCGGCCCGCCGCCGGGTCTGCCGGGTCTCGCCCTGTCCTTCCAGACCGAGCCGGCGTACGTACCGCCCGCCTGGCCCACGCGCGCGCCCGGCGAGCAGCAGATGATGCTGCACCTGGACATCGAGGTCGACGACCTGGAGGCCGAGACGGCACGGGCCGTCGCGGCGGGGGCCACGCCCGCCGCGTACCAGCCGCAGGACGACGTACGGGTGCTCCTCGACCCGGCAGGACACCCGTTCTGCCTGTGGGTGGCGTAGGGCCTGTCCGTCCGCCGCCCCCGGTACAGCCCCCGGTACGTCAGTAGACGAGCGCCTGTGTCTCGTCGCCCAGCGCCTCCTGCACGAACACCTGTGCGCCCGCGATCCGTACGCCCTCGACGACGTCCTTCTCCGTGATGTCCCGGCGGGCCGCGCACTGGGTGCACAGGGTCAGCCGGCCGCCGACCAGGATCGCGTCGATCAGGTCCGGCAGCGGCGCCGCGTGCGGCAGCTCGAACTCGGCCGCCCGCCCGGGCAGCGCGAACCACGAGGACTCGCCGGTCAGCCACAGGGAGACCTCGACCCCGCTGGCCACGGCCACCGCCGCGACCGTGAACGCCTGAGAGCAGCGTTCGGGCGCGTCGGCACCCGCCGTCACCTTGATCACGAGCTTCTTCGCCATGGCTGAATCGTAATCAACTTCCTTACAACTGCCTGCATTCACCATGAGTCTCCTGTGGAGCGCGTATGTGGAATTCGCGCTTCATGCGCTGAAGGGGATGTTGTGGAAGATCCCGAAAGAGCCGAAGAGGCAGTGAGCGGTGCAGGGGCCGCCGGGGTGGCGGAGACGGCAGTGGCGGAGACGACGGCCGGGACGGCCGAAGAGACGGAAGCAGCAGAGGCGGCAGAGGCAGCAGAAGAGACGGAAGCCGCGGAAGCCGCGGGGGAGGCGGACGCGGCGGACGCGGCGGAAGCTGTGGCGGACGCCGGATCGCCTCGTCCCCGCCGTCGTGGGCGCACGACGGCGATGATCGCCGGGGCCGCGGTGCTCGGTACCGTCGCCGGTACCTGCGTGGGTTATCTCGTCCAGGCGGACCGCGCCCCCACCGCGCTGCCCTCGCTCTCCCAGGCCGTGGTCAAGCAGGCCGGGGGCGAGGTCGAACCGCTGTCCGCGGCGCAGGACCGCAAGGTGAAGATGGACGGAGACCTGCGCAAGCTGCTGCTCGACCGGCCCAAGGGGACGAAGGAGATCCCGATGGGCGATGAGGGCTGGGAGAGCCTGGCCGAGTACGCGGAGCGGTACGACAAGCCGGCCAACGCGTTCAGCAATCTCGCCGAGGACGAGTTCCGGCGCTCGGCCGGGATCTCCTGGCGGTCGGGCAGTACGTACAACGTCGAGATCGTGCTCACGCAGTTCCGGCAGGAGAGCAAGGCGGCGGCGTCCGAGTGGTCCGACAACGGCCACTACTGGGCCGAGAAGGAAGGCCACACCCGTGACTGGCCCATCCCCGGTACCGGGGACGGGAACGGCACGGTGTACGTCCATGACACACCCGACCGGAAGCCCGGCTACCTCCCGTTCTACACGGCGGAAGCGCATGCCTGGCGCGGCGACGTCTACATGGAGATCTGGATCAACGACAGCAAGCCGATCCCCAAGGCGAAGATCATGGACCTGGCCGAGCGGCAGGTGGGCAAGCTGTGAGCGAGAACCCCGAGAAGTCCGGCACTCCTGAGACCTCCGAGGCGGTCGAAGGCACTCTCGGCGAGACGGCCGTCGGCTCCGTGGCCGGGAAGGCCGCTCGCAGGGTCCGCCCCGGCCGCATCGCCGCCGTCGCCGGCTCAGTGCTGCTGGCCTGCGCGCTCGTCGGCGGGGTCGGGTACACCGTGGTGACCGTCCAGGACGCCGACCGCGACCCCGGCAAGCCCACCTGGAAGAACCCGGCGCCGGCCGCGGGCGACGACAAGGACGCCAAGGGCGGCGGGAGCGGCAAGTCCGGGGCGGGGCTGAGTGCTCTGTTCCTGCCCTTCGGAACCGACGACTACCAGCCCGGACCCGACAACGGGAAGTTCGGTTACGACGCCGAGTTCGGCGAGGCGCAGGCCAACGCCCTGCGCAAGGAGTCGATCAAGGGTCTGCCCAGCGCCACCCGCCGGGAGCTGGAGAAGGCGATCGACAGGGAGCGGATCCAGGGCACGGCGATGCGGAGCTATGTCCGCCTGCGGGCCTTTTCCAGCGACTGGCACACGTTCACGATCGACGTCACCCTGTCGCGGCTGGCGAACCCTGACGCCGTACGCCGGCAGGTGACTTCCTTCAACACCTTCCTCGGCGCCACGGACGTCTTCCGCAAGGGCCCCAAGATCGCGGGTCACAAGGACGCGGGGTGCTACCTGACCCCCAAGGGCAAGGGCGAGGACCTGGGGCGCGCGTTCTGCGCCGGGTACGTGGGAGACGTGGTGGTCAACGCCACCGTGGTCAGCCAGGACCCGATCCCGGGGAAGCCCGTCGCCGAGTTCTTCACCGCGCAACTCGACCGTATCGACGACCCGGGACAGGCCGTATGACCGAGCAACCGCAGGCTCCCGAGGCGACCGACGAGCAGGCCGCCGTGGCCGCCGGGACGTCGGCCGAGGTCACCCCCGAGGCGACCGCAGAGCAGGTCCCGGTCCGGCAGGACGTCACCGAGGCGTCCCCCGCGGAGGAATCCCCGGCCGCCGTGCCGGTCGCCGACCTGCCCGCCGTCCCGAAGGACCGCCGTGTACTGCGGGCCGTCCTGCGCTGGACCGCCGTGATCACGGTCTTCGCGGCGTTCGGAGCGGGCACGGCGTACGGGATCACGAGCATGGAGCGCACCGACGTACCCGGTCTCGCCACCGCGTCGGACGGCCGCTGGGCATACCCCGAGATCACCCGGCCACCGCTGCCGTCGGGCAGTCCGCACCCGGAGGACCCCAAGAACTGGGCCCGTGCCCACTACGCGGACCTGCGGGGTCTGGTGCTGCCCGCACCCGCGGGGGCGACGGAGGACAAGGCCCTGCGCGGCACCGACGGCTGGCTGCCGACGAAGGACTTCCTGGCGGTGTTCGGGGCGAGCAAGGACCGCGACGAGGCCGGTCAGTTGCTGACCGACAACGGACTGCGGCACGTGGCTGCCCGCGGCTGGACCACTGAGGACGGCACACACACCGCCGTCTACCTGCTCCAGTTCGACACGGGTACGACGGCTGACACCGTCTCCGGGAGGTTCACCGAGTACGACGGCCCCCGGTTCGCCGCCCGCGGCACCGAAAAGGTGCAGTTCGACGGGGCCTACCCGGAGGCCGCCTACATCACCGGCGTCTCGCGCAACGTCTACGACGAGGTCAAGCCCTACGGCGCGGAGCAGGTACGGCAGGCCTACCTGAGCGTAGGGGACGTCATCGCAGTGATCGTCCAGTCCCGCAAGGGAACCGCCGCCGCCGTCCCCTTCCAGCAGACCGTCGCCCTGCAGAGCGAACTGCTCGGCTGACCCGCAGGGCGTACCTCACGGAGAGGGCCGGGGCCCAGCCGCGTAAGCTGGGTCCCGGCCTTGTCTACGTGCGCAACCACGCTCATCCCAAGGAGCATCCGTGGAGATCTTCTTCGAAACCCTGCTGGTCCTGGTCTGCCTCGGCGTCCTCGCCTTCGCGGGGCTGACCGTGAAGAAGCTGTACCAGGGCCAGCGCTGATCAACCTCTAGGGACTGCCACTCATGATCGAGATCCCGTCCGACCTGCACAAGGACCTCGTCCCGCTCGCCTTCCTGCTCGGCTCCTGGGCCGGTGCGGGCGTGCACGACTTCCCCGGTTCCGAGAAGTGCAACTTCGGCCAGGAGGTCACCTTCACGCACGACGGCCGGGACTTCCTGGAGTACCACTCCCACACGTGGGTCCTGGACAACGACGGGAACAAGGTCAGCCCCCTGGAGTCGGAGTCCGGCTTCTGGCGTATCGACGCCGACCGCAAGGTCGAGGTCACGATGACCCGCGACGACGGCGTCATCGAGATCTGGTACGGCGAACTCGCCGACAAGAAGCCGCAGATCGACCTGGTCACGGACGCGGTGGCGCGGACCGCCGCCTCCCGTCCGTACACCGGCGGCAAGCGCCTGTACGGCTACGTCAAGAGCGACCTCATGTGGGTCGGCGAGAAGCAGACCCCCGAGGTCGAGCTGCGCCCCTACATGTCCGCCCACCTGAAGAAGGCCGTCACCCCGGAGGAGGTCGAACGCTGGGCCAAGGCCCTGCCGGACGACATGCCGGACGACGGGATCGCCTTCTTCAAGTAGTCTCCTAGACTTTCCTGTGTGGTGAGCACCGGAAGTACGGACTGGAAGAGCGACCTCAGGCAGCGTGGCTACCGGCTGACGCCGCAGCGGCAGCTCGTGCTCGAAGCCGTGGACACCCTGGAGCACGCGACCCCCGACGAAATCCTCGTGGAAGTGAGGAAGACGGCGTCGGGGGTCAACATTTCCACGGTCTACCGGACCCTGGAGCTCCTGGAGGAGCTCGAGCTGGTCAGCCACGCGCATCTCGGGCACGGCGCGCCGACGTACCACCTCGCCGACCGGCACCACCACATCCACCTGGTCTGCCGTGACTGCCAGAACGTCATCGAGGCGGACGTCGAGGTGGCCGCCGACTTCACCGCCAAACTGCGCGACACCTTCGGGTTCGACACCGACATGAAGCACTTCGCGATCTTCGGCCGGTGCAAGGACTGCACGCTCAAGAGTTCAATTACCAAGTCGTAGGCTTGTGCCCATGAAGAGCCCTCTGCTGTCCCTGCCCGGCGCGGTCCCCGCCGAGGGTGTGGACGAAGGCGTCGCCGCCCACTACGGCGACCTGTTCCGCGAGCAGCGCGCCCTCGCCGACGGCACCGGATGCGTCGACCTCTCGCACCGCGGGGTCGTCGCCGTCACCGGCGAGGACCGGCTGAGCTGGCTGCACCTGCTGCTCACCCAGCACGTCAGCGAGCTGCCGGCCGGCGAGGCCACCGAGGCGCTGATCCTGTCCGCGCACGGCCACATCGAACACGCCCTGTACCTGGTGGACGACGGCACGACCGCCTGGGCCCATGTGGAGCCCGGCACCCAGGACGAGCTGATCGCGTACCTGGAGTCGATGAAGTTCTTCTACCGGGTGGAGGTCGCCGACCGGACCGCCGACCTCGCGGTCGTGCACCTGCCGGCCGGTTCGATCACCGAGGTGCCGCAGGACGTCGTCGTACGCGAGACGGCGTACGGCCGTGATCTCTTCCTGCCGCGCGCGCAGCTGGAGGAGTACATGGCGAAGGCCGGCCCGCCGGTCGGACTGCTCGCCTACGAGGCGCTGCGCGTCGAGCACCACCAGCCGCGGCTGGGCTTCGAGACCGACCACCGCACCATCCCGCACGAGCTGGGCTGGATCGGCACCGCGGTCCACCTCCAGAAGGGCTGCTACCGGGGCCAGGAGACGGTCGCCCGGGTCCAGAACCTGGGCAAGCCCCCGCGCCGCCTGGTCTTCCTGCACCTCGACGGCAGCGAGGTCCACCTGCCCGCCCACGGCACGGAGCTGCGGGTCGCGGACGAGGGCCCCGACGGCCGGAAGATCGGCTTCGTCACGACGTCCGTACGCCACCACGAGCTCGGCCCGATCGCCCTCGCGCTGGTGAAGCGGAACGTACCGGTGGACGCGCGGCTGCTGGCGGGGGAGACGGCGGCGGCGCAGGAAGTCGTCGTCGAGCCGTAGAAGGCCCTAGATCTCCAGCAGGACGGTGAACGGGCCGTCGTTGGTCAGCGACACCCGCATCTGCGCGCCGAACCGGCCCGTCTCCACCGTCGCGCCCAGGGAGCGCAGCTGGGCGACCACCTCGTCGACGAGCGGCTCGGCGACCTCGCCGGGGGCGGCCGCGTTCCAGGTGGGGCGGCGGCCCTTGCGGGCGTCGCCGTACAGGGTGAACTGGCTGATCACCAGGAGCGGCGCGGCGATGTCGCTGCACGACTTCTCGTCCTGGAGCATCCGGATCGACCACAGCTTGCGGGCGAGCTGGGCCGCCTTCTCCGGGGTGTCGTCGTGGGTCACCCCGACCAGGACGCACAGTCCCTCGCCGATGATCTCCCCGACCGTCCTGCCGTCGACGACGACGCTCGCGCCGTCCACTCTCTGCACCACTGCACGCATACGCCCATCATGCCGGGCCCGGCGGACGGCCCGACCGACGGCCCGGTGGACGGGCGGTCCGAAGAGCAGTTCGCGCAGGGTTGCTACCAGGTCTTTTTTGATCCGTATACCCCCATCTGGGGCCGATCGGGTGCACTCGTTCCCATAGTGGCCACTTGGGGTGGCACGATGGCGCCACACGCCGGTCGAGGGGACGGGTAGAGGCACATGAGCACACCGAGTACCGGGCTCACCGGACAGTCGTCCACGGCTGCCCCCAGGCCGCCCGCACAGCGCACCGACAGCCCGTGGCAGCCGGCCGAGCACGACCTGGCCGCGCTGAGCCTGGCCGAGCTGCGCACCCTGCGCCGGGACGCCCAGCGCGACGAGGCCGACCTCAGCTACATCCGGCGGCTGCTCCAGGGCCGGATCGACATCCTGCGCGCGGAGCTGGCCCGGCGTGGTCCGGCGTCCCCGGTGGACACCCCGGACGGGGCGTCCGTCTTCGCCCGGCTCCCGGAGATCCTGACCGACGCCCCGGCCCGGCAGCGTTCCTCCGCCCGCCATGTCACGCTGGGCACCCCGCACAGCGAGGAGTACCGGCTGCTCGCCTCGGAGATGCTCGCCGAGGTCGAACTCTCGGACCTGGGCGCCCGCACCGACCCGGAACTGAGCGAGGGGATGGGCCGGCTCGTACGGTACGAGCAGCAGGTCTCCCGTCGGCGGCAGCAGTGGCAGCGGACGGCGGACGACTGCAGTGCGGAGATCGCCCGCCGGTACCGCGAGGGGGAGGCGCAGGTCGACGACCTGCTCGTCTGACATGTCCGGGGAAATGCGCGCGACACTCCCGTGCCGCCCACCTACCGTGACCTCATGACGAGCCGCCCCGCCCTCGACGTCCGTCCGATCACCGAGCCCGAACTCGCCGACTGGCTCCGCGCCCTGAACACCGGCTTCCTGCGCGAGCCGGTCAGTTCGGGCAAACAACTCGCGGGCCGCCGTCAGCAGTTCGTGCCGGGCCGGCTGCTCGGCGCCTTCGACGGCTCCCGCTGCGTCGCCACCTTCCGCTCCTTCGCCCAGGAACTCACGGCCGTCGGCGGCACCCCGGTCCAGGCCGACGCCATCTCCAACGTCACGGTCACCGCCACCCATCGCCGCCGGGGTCTGCTCACCCGGATGATGAGCCAGGACCTGGCGGCGGCGAAGGAGCGCGGCGACGTGGTGGCCACCCTCATCGCGGCCGAGTACCGGATCTACGGCCGCTACGGCTTCGGTCCCGCCACCTCGACGGCCGAGTGGGTCGTCGACACCGCCCGCACCGGCCTCGACCCCCGCGCCACCGTCCCGGACGACGGTGGCCGCATCGACCTGGTGGAGGGCGAGGAGGTGCGCAAGTTCGGCCCCGAGCTGCACGAACGGGTGCGGCGCGGCCAGCCGGGCGCCATCAGCCGCGACGACCTGTGGTGGCGGGTGAACACCGGCGTCGTACGCTTCGACACGTCGTGGACCGAGCCGTTCTACGCCGTGTACCGCTCGGCGGACGGCGAGGTCGAGGGCCTGGTGTCCTACGAGTGCGACACCGTGTGGGACGACGCCAAGCAGCCGCGCGTCACGGCGAGCGTGGACTGGCTGATCGCCTCGACCCCGGCGGCCGAGCGCGCCCTGTGGCGGTACCTGTGCTCGATCGACTGGGTGGCGCGGGTGAAGACGGGCTGGCGGGCCCCGGACGACCTGCTCCCGTTCTTCTTCCCCGACGTCAGGTCGGCCCGGATCACCCGGCAGGCGGACTGGCTGTGGGTGCGGTTGCTGGACGTCGTACGGGCCCTGGAGGCGCGTACCTACGACGGGGCCGGCGAGCTGGTGCTGGAGGTCGTGGACCGGGCCGGGCTGACCGGCGGACGCTACCGGTTGCAGACCGCGGCGGGCGGGGCCGGGGTGTGCACACCGACCCGGGCGGACGCCGATCTCACCCTGGACGTCGCCGAGTTGGCGACCCTGTGGCTGGGCGACGAGTCGGCGGTGCGGCTGGCGGCGCTGGGCCGGGTCCGGGAAGAACGAGCGGGCGCCGCCCGGATGGCCGACGCCCTGCTGCGTACGTCCAGGCGGCCCTGGTGCCCGGACATGTTCTGAGACCTCCTTCCGGCCGACGGCGGTGCTGTGTCGCTGTGATGCGGCAGTGCGGTACCACGCATCCGTAGCTGGTGCTGTTCGGTTGTGGTTGTTGTGCGGTGGTGCAGACGGACCAGGCTCCCGGCTCCCCTCCGGAAGGGAGCCCGGTCAGCCGGACTGGGCGAGCAGCATCACGAGGATGACCGCTCCGACACCGCTGATCGCGGTGTTCCTGGCTTTGAGTCCGACGGTCAGCGCGACGAACGCGATGAGTCCCATCGGCCCGTACCTCCACTGGACGATCTGTTCGAAGCCGATGGCAAGGGCGGCGACGGCGACGGCGACGAGCGGCATGACGGTCTCTCCTTGTCCCCCCTGGCGGCCAACCCGCCATCGGTCTGACCATGTTGCTTAAGTTGGCGACCAACTTCACTGTAGTTATCTCCGCTTGGAAGCGGCTCATAACCACCTTCCCGTGAACTGCCCAAAGATGGCGGGAAGTTGTAGGGTTTGGTCGTGGACCCGGAACCCGCCTCCGCCAGTGGGCGGAAAAGGCCACAGCGGCCACAGGTGACACACCGCGAGGTGGCCGACGTGCTGCGCACCCGGATCAGGTCCGGGGTGCTGCGGCCGGGCCAGCGCATGCCCACCCAGGCCGAGCTGGCCCAGGAGTTCGGGGTCGAGCGCGGGGCCGTGCGGGAGGCGCTGCGGATCCTCCAGACGGAGCGGCTGCTCACCAACATCTCCAAGGGCAGTCCGGCGACCGTCGCCTCCGACCTGGGCCTCGGCAGGGCGCCGACCGGCCCGGAGGTCCCGCCGCAGCCCACCATGGTGGCCCTCGGGCCGCGTGTCGCGGGCGCCTTCGCGGCCCCGCACGTCTCGATCGACGCGCTCTGCCTGACCTCGGTCTCCCTCACCCTCGCCATGAGCGAGCCGCTGCGCCGGATCCACGAGGGGCGTATAGAACCGGCCAAGGTCGACGTGCGGATCCTGCTGCCGAGCCGGAACATCGACCTGGCCTTCCCGGCGCCGGTCGACCGCTCGGAGCCCGAGCGCCTGCAACGCCGCTGGCTGGCCCAGCGCAACGCGCAGGGGCAGGTGCTCCGGCACAACCTGCTGGCCCTGCGCTCCACGCACGGCATCGACGTCCGGGTGACCTTCCGCGCGCTGCCCTTCACGCCGCCGGTCAAGCTCTACCTCCTCAACGGGGTGGAGGCCCTGTTCGCCTACTACACGCTGGTGCGCCGGGAGGAGGAGATCGACCACGAGCCGCTGGAGATGTACGACGCCGAGGGCACCCGGTCGATGCTGTTCGGCTTCGAGCGGGGCGTGGGGCTGCGGGACACGACGTTCGTGGAGCAGTCGCACCTGTGGTTCAACGCACTGTGGGAGACGATCAGTTCGGAGCTGGAGCTCACGGACTGACGTCTCCCACGACAGGCGGTCAGGGCGGCGCAGCGTCACACGGCGGGCCTGGTGACCAGGGCGGCGAGCATGACGGCCCCGATGGAGCTGACGGTCGGGTTCCTGGCCCTGATGCCGATGGAGAGCAGCAGCAGGCCGATGACGCCGGCGGCGCCGTATTTCCACTGGACGGTCTGTTCCAGGCCTACGCCGAGGACGGTGGTCAGGAGAGCGAGAGCGGCGGGCACGGTGGTTCCCCCTTCGGGCTGCCGGACGGGACAGGGCGGGACGGAACGTGGTGGTGCGGAACATGGCGGTGCGGGTCGGAGCACTGCGGTGCGGGGCGGGACGGTGCGGGTCGGGCCAGGCGCGGGCGGCCGGAGGCCGAAGGCTGGTCGAGAGGAAGCAAACCTTCCGCCAACTCGGATAAGTTGGCAGCCAACTCCAAGGAATTAGTCCCCACTTGGCAGCCAGTCGTAAACAACTCTCAAACAACTCCCGGTAGATGGATCTAAGTTGTAGCGTTTGGTCGTGGCTCAGGAGAACGTGGCAGTGAACGGCGGCAGGAGATCGGCGCAGGACGTCGCCGACGTCCTGCGGGAACGCATCCGCGTCGGAGAGCTCAAGGCGGGCGACCGGCTGCCCACCCAGGCCGAGCTCGCCGAGGAGTTCGAGGTCGAGCGCGGCGCCGTGCGCCAGGCGCTGCGCGCACTCCAGGACGACGGTCTGCTCAGCAACGTGAGCAAGGGCAGCCCGCCGCGGATCGCGGAACCGGCACCGGCCGACCACCGGCCGCAGCCGACGATGGTCGGCCTGGCCCCCCGGCTCACGGAGGCGTTCAAGGCCAGGCACGTGCGGATCGACGCGGCCTGCCTCACGGCCGAGAGCCTGATGATGGCCCTGGGCGAGCCGTTGCGCCTGATCCACGGGGACCACGTCCGGCCCGAGTCGATCGACGTGCGGATCCTGCTGCCGAGCCGGAACATCGACCTGGCCTTCCCGATCCCGGTCGACGGGCGCGGGGACGACGACCCGGTCCACCAGCGGTGGCTGGCGATGCGCAACGCCCAGGGACAGGTCCTGCGGCACAACCTGCGCTCGCTGCGCTCCTCCCACGGCATCGAGGTGAATGTCACCTTCCGCGCCCTGCCCTTCACCCCGCCGGTGAAGCTGTACCTGCTCAACGGGACGGAGGCGCTGATGGCGTACTACATGATCAAGCTCCGGGAGGAGACCACCGAGAGCGGGACCATGGACATGTACGACGTGCTGGGCTCCGAGTCCGTGCTGTTCTCCTTCGAGCGGGGCGCGGGGGAGCGGGACGCCGCGTTCGTGGAGCAGTCCCGGAAATGGTTCGACGCACTCTGGGAAACCATCACTACGGACCTGACCCTCAGCTGACTGGGGTCGCAGGCGCCCCGCGGGGTCACTCGGGGCACGGACGTCGACCGGGAGAACGCGGTGGTGAACGGCAGCGGGAGAGCCTCGGCCCAGGAGATCGCCGACGCCCTGCGGGAGCGGATCAGGGACGGAGACCTGGAGGCCGGCGACCGGCTGCCCACCCAGGCCGTGCTCGCCCAGGAGTTCGGGGTCGAGCGCGGCACCGTCCGCCAGGCGCTGGGCATGCTCCAGCACGACGGACTGCTGACCCATGTGACCAAGGGCAGCCCGCCGAGGGTGGCCGACGTCCCCCTGGGGCCGCCGCAGGAGTCCAGGGCGGCCCGGGTGGTCCTGATCAGGTATCTGGAGGAGGCGTTCCGGGCCGACGACGTGACCATCGACGCCGTCTGCTTCACCGCGGAGACGTTGCTGTGGGCGCTCGCCGAGATGTGCGCGGCGGTCGCCAGGGGCGCGGCCCGCCCCGCGTCGGTCACCGTGCGGTGTCTGCTGCCGGGGCCCGCCGTACCGCTGCCCTATCCCGAACCCGTGGACCGGCCGGACCTCAGGGAAGCGGTGCACGAGCAGCTGAAGGCGCAGATCAGGGCCCAGATGAAGACCATGGAGATCCATCTGTCCAACCTGCGCCGCTACCAGGGCGTGGACACCGGGGTGACCTTCCGGCCGCTGCGCTTCGTGCCGTCGGAGAAGAAGTACGTGCTGAACGGCACGCTGGCCCTGCGGGGCGACTATCCGGTCGGCCGGCACTCCTACGAGCTGCCCGGGGCCGGCGAGTTCGACGTCCTGGACGTCAGCGGGTTCAGCTCGGACCTGTTCGAGTTCCGGCTGAGCAGGGGCGGACAGGAGGCGGCGGTCGTCCGGGCGACCAAGAATTACTTCGATGCCCTCTGGGATTCGGAGGCTCCCGGACAGACACTCGCAGAGTGACTGCTGAGACGGGACGGGCCGAACCGGTGCCGAGTGAAGCCGATGAACTGCACGAACTGGTCGCACGCACACGGTATGTCCTCTTCGATTTCGACGGACCGATCTGCCGGCTGTTCTCCGGTCATCCGGCCGATGTCATCGCCCGGGACCAGGTGCGCTGGCTCGACATCCGCGGACTGGGCGGGATGCTCACCAAGGAGGAACGTTTCAGTTCGGATCCGCACGGCACCCTCAGCTCGCTGCACGGTCGCTATCCGGGAAGCGACGTGATAGCCGGGCTGGAGGAGAACCTCACCCGGCACGAGCTGCGGGCGGCCCGGGTGGCGATGCCCACGGCGTACGCGGACCCGCTGATCCGGACCTGGGTGGCGGTCGGCACGCGCCTCGCCGTCGTGACGAACAACTCGGCCCGCACGGTGGCCTCGTACCTGACCGGGCGCGGCCTGTACGGCTGCTTCGACCCGCACATCTACGGCCGCACCCAGGAACTGCGGCTGCTCAAGCCGCACCCGGACATGCTGAACCGCGCCCTGCGGGCGATGGGCGCCGCGCCGGGCGCCTCGCTGATGATCGGCGACGCCCTCTCCGACCATGCCGCGGCCCGCGCGGCCGGTGTCCGCTTCCTCGGCTACGCGCGCAACTCCGCGGCCCGGCTGCGGATGCTGGAGGGCGGTGTGCCGGCCCGCGACATCATGGGCTCGCTGGAGCCACTGCTGACGTCCCTGCGTCGCAACCATTCCTGAGGCCCCGTCCACTACGACGGCCCTAGGCCTGGATCGAGAGCCACACGAACACCAGGCAGAGGGTCCAGCCGGGTGGCGCCTTGACCGCTCTCAGTCCAATTGACAGAGAGAGGACGAGGAGCGGCCCGAATACCCCGTAGTGCTGCCGCATCAGCCTCTCCAGCAGGATCAGTGCCATGCCGGCCAGCAACTCCGGCCACTCCTGAGTCTTCATGGTCCCCCCGGAAGTCCTGCGACGCTGTCGACTGTCGTCAACTTGTCGGCCAATTGGACTGCTCATCCTGATTGGACTGTTCCCGGACTGATAGATCGGTTAACCGACAGTCCAATATGGGGAGTTGTTGACTGGAAGTGGTGTCACACCTGCATGGAAGCGGTAGGTTCTGCCTGTGAGTGTTTCGGATGGCGAGGACAGCAACCCCCGGACGCTGAGCCGCGTGTACGACGCGCTGGAGTCGCGCATAGCGGACGGAACGTACCCGGTGGGCGGCACGCTGCCGTCCCAGCGTGTGCTCGCACCGAACCTCAACTGCTCGCGCGACACGGTGCGCAAGGCCGCCCGGATGCTGGCCGACGCCGGCCTGGTCGATCTGAAGCAGGGCAGCGGCACCGTCGTGCTGAGGAAGCCGTCCTCGGACAGCAGTCCGCAGGACCGGCCCCGGCTGCACTCCTTCATGTCCCGGCTCTTCGCGGCACCCGAGGCGTCGCTCGACGTCTTCGTCCTGACGGGTGAGTCGGTCGTCGGGCTGTTCCGGACCCAGGTGCAGCGTGTGGAGGACGGCGAGTTCACCGAGCTGCGGAAGGTGACCGTACGGTTCCTGCTGCCCGCCGAGGACACCGCGCTCTACTACCCGCGCGCCTGGGATCCCGCGGACGACCGTCCGCTGCGGCGCTGGCAGGAGATGGCCCGCCGCAACGTGGCCGACATGGAGCAGTGCCGTTCCCGGCTCGCGCGCTGCGGGGTCGAACTGGACCTGGAGGTCCGCAGGATCCCGCTGACCCCGCAGTTCAAGCTGTGCGTCTTCAACGGCACCCACGTGCTCAAGGGCTACTACCGCCTGGAGCAAGGCATAGAGCTGGAGGACGGGACGGCCGTCGAGGGCGCGGTGGACGTCATGGGCGTCGGCGCCACCCTGCGTCACTTCACGGCCGACGCCGGACCGGACTCGGAGTTCTTCGACCTGCGAGGAGTGTTCGACGACCTCTGGGCGATGGTCGACAAGGAGCGCGAGGCGCTGGGCAAGAGCTGAGGGCGGATGTCCATATGGTGGCCAAACGTGAGAAGCGTCACTCCGCAGCCTGTACTCTCCGCCCATGCTGCACCACCTGCCCCACCGCGCCCGCACCGCACTGGTCCGGGTCCTCGCGGAGGCGCGCCGGCGCCGGGCATGCGGCCCGATCGTCGTCGGGCACCACAACCGGAACCACATCCTTCCGCTCGGCCTGCCGCTGGCCTCCCTCCTCGGGATGGGGTCCGGGCAGGTGCGCGCCAAGTTCCGGGTGCCCCTGGCGACCGTCGAGGTGGTGCCGCGCATCTGGCGCGAGTCCGAGGTGCTGGACGTGGTGAGCGAGCGGCTGGCCGGCGTGCCGCGCTGCCTCGCGGACTTCGGGGCCTGGTCGCTGCACGCCTACGTGCCCGGTCACGCGCTGTCCGAGGAGCCGCCCGGGACGCCGGTCGGCGAACCGCGGATGGAGGCGCTCGCCGACTTCTTCGCACAGCTGGCCGGTATCCCCCCGCAGGCGCTGCCCCGGCCCGCGGACGACTGGCCGCGCGGCGACGACAGCCGGGCCTTCCTGCACCGGCTGGCCCGCTTCACGGAACAGCGGGTCCACCGGGCCAACCGGCCCCGGTTCGGGAGCCTCTTCGACTCCGTGGGCATTCCGGCGGACCTCGTGAGCCGCTTCCTGCGGACCGTGCCCGACCCGGTCCGGCGTCCGTTCGGCCTGCTGCACACGGACGTACACCGCGCCAACATCGTGGTGACGCCGGAGCCCGGCGGCGGCGATCGGCTCACCGTCCTCGACTGGGAACTCAGCCTGTACGGGGACGTGTTGCACGACCTGGCGACCCATCTGGTGCGCATGGAGTACGACCCCGCGGAGCGCAAGCTCATGACGGAGCTGTGGGCCGAGGCGATGCGGAAGGCGGGCCGCGCCGACCTGACCGAGGGCCTGGACCCCGACCTCGGCACCTATCTGGGATTCGAGCACGTCCAGTCGGTGTTCCCGGACGTGATGCGCGCCGCCCTCGACCTGCCCGCCGAACCGACGCCCGAGGACCTCGGCCGGTCCGCGGACCGGGTGCACCGTGCGCTGGACCGGGCCCGCGGGCCGCTGTGGATGCCGGGCGAGCCCCAGGACCGGCCGGCCCTGGTGCGGGCGCTGCGCCGGTGGCACAGCGCGGACCGGGCCCGGCAGTCCGCCGCGCACCGCGCCGAGCGGCCCGGGAAGGGCGGCGCCGAGGCGTGCCGGGACGCGGACCGGCCCCGCGGCGCCGACCGGAGCGACGGCATACGGCACGGGACGCGGACCTGGCCGCCGACGCTGCGGCGGGAACCGCGGTCCGGCCCGGACCGGGAGAGGTGTGCCGAACTGGTGGAGCCGCTGGAGGGCCTGGAACCGCATGGCTGTTGAAGTCGAGGACACGACCGACGTCCGCTCGTTGCTCGCGGGGGCCCGCGGAGTCCTCTTCGACTTCGACGGGCCGGTCTGCCGGCTCTTTCCCGGCGGCTCCTCCCGGCCCGTCGCCGACGAACTGCGCACCCTGGTGGCCGAGGCCGGCGCCGCGCATGTGCTGACCCCCGAGGAGGCGGCCGGCAAGGATCCGCACGCCGTGCTGCGGGCCGTGCACCGGGCGCAGCGCGACCGCCGTCTGCCCCGGCGCGCCGGAGACCTGGTCCGGGCCCTGGAGGACCGGGTGACGGAGGGCGAGCTGGCCGCCGTACGGCGCGGGGCGTGGCCCACCCAGGGCGCCGCCGAGCTCATCCGCCGGCTCTCCGCACGGGGCGCGCGGCTGGCCGTGGTGACCAACAACGCGGCGCGGGCGGCCGCGTACTACCTGGAGCGGGAGGGGCTGCGGGACTGCTTCGACGCCGTGCACGGACGCCCCCGCGAGGTCGAGCGGATGAAACCGGACCCGTACGTCGTCGACCGGGCCCTGGGCAGTCTGCGGCTGCGCCGCGAGGACGCCGTCATGATCGGCGACTCCCCGGCGGACGCGATCGCCGCGCGGGCCGCGGGCGTGGCGTTCATCGGGTTCGGGCGCGACCTGCGCAAGGAGTCGGAATTGCGTGGGGCGGGAGCCGCCCTCGTCGTCGACTCGTATGCTCTCTTCCTTGATGAGGCCTGAGGACAAGGCACCTGACCCGTCGTCGGGCGGCACCCGCCGGCGCGCGCGGGAGATCGCCGGGGAGCAGCCCCTGCACGGCCCCCTGACGGGGTATTACCACGAGACGTACGCCTTCGTGCCGCGCGACGGAGCGTTCGGCACCGCCCGGCTGAAGCTCAGGGAGCCGCGCGCGGACGTCATCCGGTTCGAGCGCAGGACCTTCCTGCGGGAGGAATCACTGCTGACCGCCCTGGCCGGACGGGTCAGGAGCGTGCCGGAGGTGGTCCGCGCCGACGGCGTGACGCTCCAGAGGTACATCGAGGGGCACACGCTCGGCTCCCGGTTCCGGGCCGGGACCGCGATCCCCGACACCGTCGTGGACCAGCTCCTGGACCTGGTGCGGGACCTGGCCTCGATACCCGCCGGATCGCTGCCCCTGCTCTCGCGCGTGCCCGACGAGGAGCGGGAGGCCGAGGGCGACAGCCAAGGGTTCGTCGAGCGGCTGGCGCTCTTCGCCGAGGAGCACGTCTACACCCGCAACGAGCACGCCTTCGGCACCCTCTTCCGGGACCTCGGCGTCGACGCGCACGCGTTCAAGCGGCTGCGCCAGCGGCTGGACGGGATCGCGGAACGCCCCTTCCACCTCCTCCACGGCGACCTGCACCGCGAGAACCTGATCCTCGACCCGGCCGGCCGCCTCTGGGCCATCGACTGGGAACTCGCCACCTTCGGCGATCCCCTCTACGACCTCGCGACCCATCTGCACCTGATGCGCTACCCCGGCCGCCAGGCCCGCCGGGTCGCCGAACGCTGGACGGCCGCGCTGGAGCACGCCCGGCCCGGAGCCGCCCGGCACTGGCCGCAGGACCTGCCGCGCATCCTCGGCTTCAAACGCGCGCAGTCCTTGTTCACCGACGTCATCAGGGCCGCGCTCGAACTGCACGGCGGCGCGCCGCTGCGGGTCGTCGTGCCCCGGCTGTGCGCGGTGCTGCGCGCGGGCGCGGAGCCCCTGGGGCTGGCCTCGGTGCCGTCGCCGGTACGGACCGCGACGGCCCTGTCCCGCTGGCGCCGGGGCTACGCACCGTAGGACCTCGCCGCAGGTCCTGACGCGCCCGCGCCGGGGCTACGCTTCGTAGCCATGAGCAGGGGCAACGGGGGACTGCGCGAGCGCAAGCGGCAGCGGATGTACCAGGACGTGTCGGACACCGCCGTCGGCCTCTTCCTGGAGAGAGGGTTCGACGCCGTGTCGGTCGCCGAGGTCGCCGCCGCGGCGGGGATCTCGAAGCCGACCCTCTTCCGGTACTTCCCGACCAAGGAGGACCTGGTCCTGCACCGGTTCGCCGATCACGAGGACGAGGCGGCGCGGGTGGTGACCGCGGGACCGACACCGCTGGCCGCGCTGCGCCGGCACTTCCTCGACGGGCTGGAGCGGTGCGATCCGATCACCGGGCTCAACGACCATCCCGCGGTCCTGGCCTTCCACCGGCTGCTGTACGGGACTCCCGCGCTGGTCGCCCGGCTGTACCCGTACCTGGAGCGGTCGGAGGCGGCACTGGCCGGTGCGCTCGGCGGCGGCCTCGAGGCGCGGCTGGCCGCCGGGCAGATCATCGCCGTCCAGCGGATCCTCGCGCAGGACAACTGGCGGCGTATCGCCGAGGGGGAGCCGGTGGCACGGGTGCGGCCGGACGCGGTGGCCGCGGCCGAGCGGGCGTTCGGCGCACTGGCGGCGGGGTTGCCGCGGCTCGCCTGAGCGGGCGGACGGGGAACGGCGTACGGGGCACGGCGTACGGGGGCGGGGAACGGCGTACGGGAAGGGCGTACGGAGGGCGGGGGTCGGCGAGGCGGACCGGCGGCCAGGCGGTCGGGCGGCCGCGGCAGAATATTTAACTCGGTTACGTTTTTCACGTACGCTCGGCGCATGACGTCCACCGGACCCGGCCTCGACCGGGATCTCCGCCGCGAACGCACCCACCACGACGCCTGCCGCACCGCCCTCGCCGCCATGGTCGAGGGCGCCCAGGAGCAGGTCGTCAGGGGCGAGGACGTCTCCGCCTCCGGAGCCGACGCCGAAGTGCTCGGATACCAGCTGCGCAGCAAGGCCAAGGAGATGCGCGAGCTGCCCGAGGGGCCGTTGTTCTTCGGCCGGCTGGACTTCGCGCCCGGTCCGGGCGACCACGCCGGCCAGCGCTACCACCTCGGACGGCTGCGGATCAGCACCGCCCCGGCCGCACCGCCCCTGGTCGTCGACTGGCGGGCCCCCGTCTCCCGCGCCTTCTATCAGGCGAGCGCCCGCGACCCGCAGGGCGTCGCCGTCCGCCGCCGTTTCGGCTGGGCCCCCGGCAGCCGCGGCGACTCCGCCGACCTGACCGCCCTGGAGGACGAGCACCTCGGACGGGGCGAGGACGCCGGGGCCGGGGTGAGCGACCTGGTCGCCCGCGAGATCGAACGGCCCCGGGTCGGTCCGATGCGCGACATCGCCGCGACCATCCAGCCCGAACAGGACGACCTCGTACGCGGCGACCTGGCGCTGTCGGTGTGCGTGCAGGGGGCGCCGGGGACCGGGAAGACCGCGGTCGGCCTGCACCGCGCCGCCTACCTCCTCTACACCCACCCCCAGCGCATCAGACGCTCCGGCCTGCTGATCCTCGGCCCCAACCGGACCTTCCTGTCGTACATCGCCGAGGTGCTGCCCGCGCTCGGCGAGACGGGCGTACGGCAGTCCACGCTCGGCGAGGAGATCGCCCGGCACCCCGTGACCGGGACCGACGACGAGCGGACCGCGGCCCTCAAGCACGACCCCCGGATGGCCGAGGTGCTGCGCCGGGCGCTCTACGCGCGCGTGACGGTGGAGACCCGGGACAGCCTCGACATCCCCGACGGCACCTACCGCTGGCGCGTCACCGCCGCCAGGCTGACGGCGATCGTGTCGGGCGTGCTCGCCGAGCAGCCGCCGTACGCCGTCGGGCGGGAGCGGGTGCGCAGCCGGATCGTGCGCCGGCTCCAGGAACAGGCCGAGCTGCGGTACGGGCCGCCGCCGAGCGCCTGGGTCCGCCGGATCGAGCGGGCCCGGCCGGTGAGTGCGTACCTCGACGCCGCGTGGCCGCGGGTCCGGCCCGAGGAGGTCCTCACCGCGCTCCTCACCGACCCGGACGAGCTGGCGCGGGCCGCCGACGGGCTGTTCGACGAGGAGGAACGGCGGGCCCTGCGCTGGGTGCGGCCGCCGCGCTCGTGGAAGTCGGCCCGCTGGTCGGCCGCCGACCTCGTCCTGCTCGACGAGCTCGCCGGGCTCGTCGAACATCCCGGGAGCTACGGCCATGTCGTCGTCGACGAGGCCCAGGACCTCTCCCCGATGGAGTGCCGGGCCATCGCCCGCCGGGCGGCCTTCGGCTCGCTGACGGTGCTCGGCGACCTGGCGCAGGGGACCACCCCGTGGGCGGCCCGGAGCTGGGCCGCGCTGCTGGGCCACCTGGGCAAGCCGGACGCGGCCGTGGTGCCGCTGACCAGCGGGTTCCGGGTGCCGGTCGAGGTCGTCGCGCTCGCCAACCGGCTGCTGGAGCGGCTGGACGTCGAGGTGCCGGCCGCCCGCTCCCTGCGTACGGACGGCGAACTGCGGCTGCGCCCGACGGACGACGTCCTCGCCACGGCCGTGGACTGCGTACGGCACGCGCTCCTCCGCGAGGGTTCCGTCGGCGTCGTCGCCGCGGACGCCGACGTACCGCGGCTGCGGGACGCGCTCGGCGCGGCCGGGATCGGGGCGGCCACGGCCGACGAGCCGGCCGCCCGGGTCGCGGTGGTCCCGGCGAGCGTCGTCAAGGGCCTGGAGTACGACCATGTCGTCGCCGTCGAACCGGCGGCGATCGCGGAGGCGGAGGAACGCGGTCTGCACCGGCTGTACGTCGTCCTCACCCGCGCGGTGTCACGACTGGACGTGGTGCACGCGCGCCCCCTGCCGTTCTAGGGCAGGTCCTGGGGTCAGTCCGGCGGATCGGGCCGCAGGAGAGCAGTGGCCTGCCGGCCTTGTGCGGGTGGGTGGCGCCGGGGCGACAAGAAGGGCAACGTGGTCACCGATGCATTCCTCTCCTGCTTCGGCCGCCACGGTCGCTGATTCGTCCGCCTCGCCGTCCTCCCCGGCCGCCGTGCTCCTCTTCCTGGACGTCGACGGGACGCTGCTCCCCTTCGGGGCGAGCGGTCCGTACCCGGTGTACGAGACGGGCTTCGGCACCTGTGCCCGGTCCGTCGGCAATCCGCTGCTGACCCGGATCGACCCGAGGCTCGGCCCCCGGCTGGTGGCGCTGGGCTGCGAGCTGGTGTGGGCCACGACCTGGATGGACGAGGCCAACGTCTGTGTGGCGCCCTGGCTGGGGCTGCCCCCGCTGCCGGTGGTGGAGTGGCCGGACGAGGAGTGTCCGCCGGGGGCCCTGCACTGGAAGACCCGGCCGCTCGTCGCCCTCGCCGCGGGCCGGCCCTTCGTCTGGGTCGACGACGAGATCACCGCCGCCGACCGCATCTGGGTGGCCGCCCACCACCCCGGCCGGGCGCTGCTCCACCGGGTGGACCACCGGTACGGGCTGACGGGCGCGGACTTCTCGGTGCTGGAGCAGTGGATCGGCCGACCGGAACCGCAGCGGTCGTAGTCGCGCCACCGGCGTTCCGGCGCCGCGTTCCGGCGTCACGTTCCGGCGTCACGAGAAGTCGTACGCCGCCCAGTCGGTGAGCGCGTGATAGCCGAGGCGCCGGTAGAGGGCGTTGCTGGTGGGGTTGGCCACGTCCGCGAACAGCACGACCTCCTCCGCCCCCGCGGCCAGCGCCGCCCGGCTCACCTCCGTCGCCACGGCGGCCGCGTAGCCGCGACCGCGCAGCTGGGCCGGGGTGTAGACGACGTCCACCTGGATCTGGCCGCCGATCAGCGGATTCATGCCCGCGACGGAGACGGGGGTGCCGTCCGGGGTCTCCCAGAGCGTGTAGCGCTTGTCGGCGAAGCGGGTGCCGGCCCAGGTGCGGGCGTCGATGGACACGTCCTCCCCGACGGCCCTGGCGAACTCG
Organism: Streptomyces sp. NPDC002265; assembly: GCF_040296125.1. Taxonomy (NCBI): domain Bacteria; kingdom Bacillati; phylum Actinomycetota; class Actinomycetes; order Kitasatosporales; family Streptomycetaceae; genus Streptomyces; species Streptomyces sp. NPDC002265. Next base: position 24,159 of record NZ_JBEOWS010000046.1, read on the forward strand.
CCGCACCAGAACATGGTCTCTTCGAGGTCCCGCTCGCCCAGCAGCCGACCGCGGCCGGCCGGCATCGGCTCCGGCGGGATCAGCGTGCCGAGGCGGTACAGCCGGACCCGCGTCTGCCGGGCCTTCGGCGTCGCGCCGGTGTGCCGCTGCCAGGCCTCGGCGAAGGCGGTGGCGGTCTGCTCGTCCGCGCTGACGGAGGGCAGGGGGTGCCCGAGGGCGGCCAGGTGGGCGGCGAGGGAGTCGGCCTGCCCGGGCGTGAGCGGGGTGGGGGTCAGCGCGCGGGGCGGAAGGCGGTGGAAGGTCGCCCGTACCTCGCCCGCCGACTCCAGCACGCCGAAGACGGGGACCCCGGTGCCGAACGCGTCCGCCCCACGGGTCCGCACCCGCTCGGCCCAGGTCAGCGCCATGACGTGCGGGCCGGGCCGGGAGCGCAGGAAGTCCCCGGCGCGGGCGAGGAAGTCGTCGACGTCTTCGGTGAGGTGCCAGCCGTCCGGTCGCATGGCTGCATGATTTCCCATGCCGGAGCCGCACTCCAGGGTTTTTCGCCGGAGACGGCGCCATCACCGGCGGCACACTTTTGCAAGCGGCTGCTTGCAAAAGTTAGCGAAGGTGCGGCAAGGTGGACGCATGGCATCGCTCAACGTCGGCAATCTCGGTGACTATCTGCGCGAGCAGCGGCGCAACGCGCAGCTGTCGCTGCGGCAGCTCGCCGATGCCGCCGGGGTGTCCAATCCGTATCTCAGCCAGATCGAGCGCGGCCTGCGCAAGCCGAGCGCGGAGGTGTTGCAGCAGGTCGCGAAGGCGCTGCGGATCTCCGCCGAGACGCTGTACGTCCGTGCCGGGATCCTCGACGCCGAGCGGGACCGGGACGAGGTGGAGACCCGCGCGGTCATCCTCGCCGATCCCACGCTGACCGAGGGGCAGAAGCAGGCACTGCTCCAGATCTACGAGTCGTTCCGCAAGCAGAACGGATTCGAGTCCGTCCCCGCGGCGGACCCGGCGGATCCCGCGGATGCCGCGGAGCCCCGGGGCGAGTCCGATGGGGCGCAGGTCGCCGATGCCGACGACAGCGGTACGCAAAGCGCCGTACGCCGTGACCGCCCCGACGGCGGTTCCGGCGCAGACCCGCAGCAGACGGCCAGTTGACCGGACCAGGGGACCGGCTGCCTGACTGCGGACCCACACCACCCTCAGCCGAACGCGAATCCGGGAGGACCCTCACCATGGCCATCACCGACGACCTGCGCAAGACCTTCAGCGACCCCACTCCGCTCTACTTCGCCGCCGGCACCGCCGACCTCGCCCTGCAGCAGGCCAAGAAGGTGCCCGGTCTGGTGGAGCAGCTGCGGGCCGAGGCGCCCGCCCGGTTCGAGGCCGTCCGCGGCACCGACACGAAGGCCGTGCAGGAGAAGGCCGCGGCCCGCGCCAAGGAGGCCGGGGCCAGGGCCAAGGAGGCTCAGGAGACCCTCCAGGCGAAGGTCGGCGAATTCATCAGCGCCCTCGACGGTGACCTGAAGAAGTTCGGCAGCTCGCTCGACGCCGACCTGAAGAAGCTCGGCGAGAACGCCCAGGACCTCGCGCTGCGCGGGGTCGGCGTCGCCGCCGAGTACGCCGTGAAGGCCCGCGAGACCTACGAGAAGGTCGCCGAGCACGGCGAGCAGGCCGTGCGGACCTGGCGCGGCGAGACCGCCGAGGAGATCGAGGAACTGGCGATCGTCATCGAGCCGAAGGCCGAGCCGGTCGAGGTGGTCAAGGAGGAGCCGCAGCAGGCCGGGACCGGCGCCGAGTCCGCCACGGAGAAGAAGGTTGCGGCGAAGAAGGCCCCGGCCCCCCGCAAGGCCACCGGCAAGAAGCCGACCCCGCCCGCCAAGTAAGGGACGGCAGTCGTCCGGGCCGGGCACCTCCGGGGTGTCCGGCCCGTTCTACGGGTACGGTGGCCGGGTAGGGGTCATGGTCGGACGTGTCGGACAGGTCGGCGAGAACAGGCGGTGGGCAGCATGCTGGCGTTGGGTTTCGCGGGGTTCCTGGGACTGCTGAAGATCCTTCTGATGGCCCTGGCGGCGTTCGGGCTGGCCGACGCGGCCTTCCGGCGCGAGGACGCCTTCCGTGCGGCCGACAAGCAGAACAAGGTCTTCTGGCTGATCATCCTCGGTATCTCGCTCGTGGTGAGCTACCTGTTCTCGATCCTCGCGATACTGCCGGTCGCGGCCGCGGTCGCCAGCATCGTCTACCTGGTGGACGTACGGCCCGCGCTGAAGCAGGTCTCCGGCGGTGGCGGCGGCTGGGGCCGCCGCGGCGGCGGAAGCAGCAGCGACGGCCCCTACGGCCCGTACAACGGCGGCCGCTGACCGCTCATTGCTGAACGCTGCCGGGTTCCACCGCCCGGCAGCGGGGTTCCTCAGAGAACCCGGTCCAGCAGCACCACCGCGACGTCGTCCGTCAGCTCGCCCCCGTTCAGCTCGCGGACCTCGCTGACCGCGGCGCGCAGCAGCTGCTCGCCGTACAGGCCCGAGGCGAGCTGGCGGCGGACCATCTCCACCATGCCGTCCTGCCCGAGCCGCTCCCGGCCCTGGCCGACGTGGCCCTCGATCAGGCCGTCGGTGTAGAGCATCAGGCTCCACTCGGCGCCCAGCTCCACCTGCATACGCGGCCAGCGCGCGCCGGGCAGCAGCCCGAGGGCGGGGCCGTTGTCGTCGTACGGCAGCAGCTCCGCGGGCTCGCCCGGCCGGGCGATCAGCGGGGACGGGTGGCCCGCCAGGCACAGACCGGCCCGGCGGCCGTCCGGGGCGATGTCCACCGTGCACAGCGTCGCGAAGATCTCGTCGTCGTCGCGCTCGTGCTCCAGCACCTGCTGGAGCGTGCCGAGCAGCTCGTCGCCCGACAGGCCCGCCAGGGTCAGCGCACGCCAGGCGATCCGCAGCTCCACGCCCAGCGCCGCCGCGTCCGGACCGTGCCCGCAGACGTCACCGATCATGGCGTGCACGGTGCCGTCGGGCATGCGGACGGTGTCGTAGAAGTCGCCGCCGAGCAGTGCTCGGGAGCGGCCGGGGCGGTAGCGCGCGGCGAAGCGGAGCGTCGAGCCCTCCAGCAGGGGGGTCGGCAGCAGGCCGCGTTCCAGCCGGGCGTTCTCCTGGGCACGCAGTCTGCCCTCGGCGAGCCGTCGCTCGGCGGTGTCGGAACGCTTGCGCTCCACGGCGTACCGGATCGCGCGGCTGAGCAGCCGTCCGTCCAGCTCGTCCCGGAAGAGATAGTCCTGGGCACCGACCCGTACCGCCTCCGCGCCGCGCTCGGCGTCGCCGGACGCGGTGAGCGCGAGCACGGCGTGCCGGGGCGCGAGCCGCAGCACGTGCTTGAGCACGGCGAGCTCGTCCTCGCCGGACGAGCGGCCGGACGCCGGCAGCGCCAGGTCCAGCAGGATGCACTGGACGTCGTCGGTGAGCAGCCGCTCGGCCTCGGTGAGGTTGCGGGCGGTGCGCACCCGGATCGGGTTGCCGGCCGAGTCGAGCAGGTCGGGCACGATCGCTGAACCCGCCGGATCGTCCTCGATCAGCAGGAGTGTGAGAGGGGCGTGAGCGGTGGCGTTCGGGTGCGTGGCGGCAGTGGCGTCGACGACCGTGGCTTCCTTGCGCGGGGTCTCTTCCTTCGAGGGGCCGGCCTGGGGCGCGGCCTGCGCCTGACCACACTCCACGGCCGGGATTGCTCTCTGCCGGGGCACGGGTACGGGCATCGTGTCGGGTTCCTTCCCTCCCCCCGAGGGCACGGCGGACAGAGGGACTCCATCCACCGACGGGGACCATAGCGGGTGTCGGCGCCGCAGCGGAATGGTGTACGACACCCAGGTTGGTCCGAGGCCTCTGGCATATGCCGCTTTACCTACCGCAGTTGGGCAGGCGGGGTGTGCAGCGGGGATGACGAACGTCACGTCCACGGGGAGTTCGGCGGCCGCCGCGGGTACGACGGCCCGCGTGACCGCAGTTGGTGTGCCGTGCCACGTGGGTGCGGTCACGTGCCCGCCATCACGTGGCTGCGGTCACGTGACCCCGGTCATGCGCCCGCGGTCGTGCGTACGGGGGCATGGAGACCCGGTCATGCGTCCCCGGATGTCCGTCCGCGGTCGCGTGGTCCCGGTCATGCGTCCGGCCGGACCACCCCGAGGATCGGCATCGTCCCGGCGCCCGCCAGGGTCACCGTGCGGCCCGGCCGCGGGGCGTGGATGATCGCGCCGTCGCCCACGTACATCGCGACATGGCTGGCGTCGCCGAAGTAGATGATGAGGTCGCCGGGGCGCATGTCCTTGATGTCGACGTGCTCGAGCTGCTTCCACTGCTCCTGCGAGGTGCGCGGGATGCCGTGGCCGGCGTTCGCCCAGGCCTGCGAGGTCAGCCCCGAGCAGTCGTACGAATCGGGCCCCTCGGCGCCCCACACGTACGGCTTTCCGATCTGGGCCGTCGCGAACGCCACGGCCTTCTTGCCCTGCGCGGAGGCCTTGCCGTCGATCTCGTCGAGGATGCCGGAGTCCAGCCAGGCGGTCTGCGCCCGGAGCGCGGCCTCCTCCTCCAGCTTGGCGAGGCGCTCCTTCTGCCTCTTCTCCAGCCGGGACTCCAGGGTCTTGGCCGCCTTGATCTGCCGTTCGATGTCCTTCTGGGCGGCCGCCTTGGCCCGGCGGTTCGCCTCCAGCTTCCGCCACTGGGCGGAGGCGTCCGCGGCGTACTGCTTCAAGTCCTGCTGGGTGCGGGTCATTTCGCCGAGCAGGCCCTTGGTCGCCCGCTCGCCCTGGATCACCCGGCCCGCTCCGTCGAGGAACTGCTGCGGGTTGTCGCTCAGCATCAGCCGGGCCTCGTCCGGCAGGCCGCCGCCGCGGTACTGGGCGCGGGCCGCGGCGCCCGCCCGGTCCTTGAGGTCGTCGAGCCGCTCCTGCCCATCGACGATCTTCCGGGCCAACTGGACGATCTCAGCGGACTGCTGCTGCGACTTCTCCTCGGCGGCGTTGTACGCGTCGGTGGCCACGGAGGCCGCGTGGTAGAGCCGGTCGAGCTGCTCGCGGACGGCCTCCAGGTCCTTGTCGGGCGGAGGCGTCACGGTGCCGGTCGCGGCGGCGGGCGGTGTGGTGGCCGGGGTCGGTGTGGGGCTGGGGGCCGCGAACGCCGTGCACGGCACCGCCAGGACGGTGAGCGCGCAGACCACCGTGACGGCCGCCGCGATCAGCGTGCGCTTGCCCGTACCCATACGCCGTCCCCCAAGTTGATTTCCCGTCAGTAACTTACGGCTTCCGGGGGATCGTGCCACGGCGACGCGCAAAACGACAGAGCAACTGCTTCCCCCTCACTCCCCCTCATCCCGGCCCGGCATGACGATCTCCCCGCCTCTGTGACGAACGACTCACAAGGATCGTTCCGTGCAGGTGGAAGCGGATCGGGCGGCCCCGGATCAGCCTCGCGGCGCCAACGCCTCCCACTTCACCGTGACTTCACCCTGCCGCCACCTCACGGGTCCGTCCGTCACCGGCCAGTCCGCGGTCAGGTCCCGGACCGCCCGGATCCAGCGCTGCCGGGCGCCGTAGGAGGCGTAGGGGGCGGCGGCGGCCCAGGCGCGGTCGAAGTCGCGCAGGAAGGCGTGCACGGGCTCGCCGGGGACATTGCGGTGGATCAGCGCCTTGGGCAGCCGCTCGGCCAGGTCCGACGGGCGCTCCAAGGAGCCCAGCCGGGTCGCGAAGGTGACCGTGCGCGGCCCCTCCGGGCCGAGCGCGACCCAGACGTGCCGACGGCCGATCTCGTCGCAGGTCCCCTCGACGAGCAGTCCGCCGGGCGAGTCGGCGGTCGCGGGGGCGAGGCGGGAGCACAGCCGCTGCCAGACCGCGGCGACCTCGTTCTCGTCGTACTGGCGCAGGACGTTGGCGGCCCGTACGAGGTGCGGCCGCTGGGGGAGGGGGATCTCGAAACCGCCGTGCCGGAAGACCAGACCCTCACGCTCGTAGGGCCGGGCCGCGGCCACCCGGGCCGGATCGATCTCGACGCCCACCACGCGTGCGTGGGGCACGGCCGAGCGCAGGCGCTGAAGCAGTTCGACGGCGGTCCAGGGGGCGGCCCCGTATCCGAGGTCGACCGCCACCGGGTCGGCGGCGCGGCGCAGCCGGTCGCCGTACGCGGCCACGATCCAGCGGTCCATGCGGCGCAGCCGGTTGGGGTTGGTGGTCCCGCGGGTGACCGTGCCCACGGGGCGGGCGGAGGCGCGGGATGTCATGCCTATGAGGGTATGCGCCCGTGTCCGCCCTCAGGCGCACGCGGTCTGCGCTCGAACGGTTGAGCGACACTCGGTAATGACTCGGCAAAAACCACCCCGCGCGGAATGGGAATGCCTTCCTCCGGTGTTTCACCCCCTTGGAGGGCGCGCTGCGTCCCCGCACGGCATGCCCGAAGCGAGGAGGAACGCCACGTGAGCCAGTACGTCAGCAGGCTCGGGCGGCGCTCGGGGGCAGCGCCGTCCCGGCTCAGGCTGCCGCACCGCAGGCCTCGCAGGGTGGCCATGCTCTCCGTGCACACCTCGCCGCTGCACCAGCCCGGCACCGGCGACGCCGGCGGCATGAACGTCTACATCGTGGAGCTCGCGCAGCGTCTGGCCGCGATCAACATCGAGGTCGAGATCTTCACCCGCGCCACCACCGGCGCCCTCCCGCCGGCCGTCGAGCTGGCCCCCGGCGTCCTCGTCCGGCACGTCGACGCGGGCCCGTACGAGGGTCTCGCCAAGGAGGAGCTGCCCGCCCAGCTGTGCGCCTTCACGCACGGCGTGATGCAGGCCTGGGCCGGCCACCGCCCCGGCTACTACGACCTGGTCCACTCGCACTACTGGCTCTCCGGGCACGTCGGCTGGCTCGCCGCCCAGCGCTGGGGCGCCCCCTTGGTGCACGCCATGCACACCATGGCCAAGGTCAAGAACGCCAGCCTGGCCGAGGGCGACACGCCCGAGCCCGCGGCCCGGGTGATCGGCGAGACGCAGATCGTCAGCGCCGCCGACCGCCTGATCGCCAACACCACGGAGGAAGCCGCCGAACTGGTACGGCACTACGCCGCCGACCGCGACAAGGTCGCCGTCGTCCACCCCGGGGTGAACCTCGACCGCTTCCGTCCCGCGGACGGCCGCGCCGCCGCGCGCGCCCGCCTGGGCCTCCCGCAGGACGCCCTGATCCCCCTTTTCGCGGGCCGCATACAGCCCCTGAAAGCCCCCGACGTCCTGCTGCGCGCCGTCGCCGTACTCCTCGACGAGCGCCCCGACCTGCGCAGAAACCTCGTCGTACCGATCGTGGGCGGCCCCAGCGGCAGCGGTCTGGCCAAGCCGGAGGGCCTGCAGAAACTGGCCGCGCGCCTGGGCGTCACCGATGTCGTACGGTTCCGCCCGCCGGTCGGCCAGGACCGGCTCGCCGACTGGTTCCGGGCCGCGTCCGTGCTCGTCGTCCCCTCCTACAGCGAGTCCTTCGGTCTGGTCGCGATCGAGGCGCAGGCGGTCGGCACCCCGGTGCTCGCCGCCGCGGTCGGCGGCCTGCCGGTGGCCGTGCGCGACGGCGAGACCGGCGTGCTGGTGCGGGGCCACGAACCGGCCGCCTACGCGCGTGTGCTGGCCGAGTTCGCCGACCGCCCCGAACTGCTGTCCCGGATGGGACCCGCCGCCGCCCGGCACGCCCGGTCCTTCGGCTGGGACACCGCGGCCGCGGCCACCGCGGACGTGTACACGGCCGCGGTGCAGTCGCACCGGCGTCGCGTACGCTCCCACCATGGCTGACAAGGCTGACATCGCTCACCGGACCGAAGCGGAGCGGGCCACCCGGGCCGTCGAGGGCTTCCTGGCGGACGCCGGACTGGAGTGGGAGAGCCCCGCACCCCGCTCCTTCGTCGTGCAGCTGCCCGGCACCCGGAAACTGAGGACGACCGTCTCGCTCGTCGTCGGCCGCCACTCCCTCTCCCTCAACGCCTTCGTCATCCGCCACCCCGACGAGAACGAGGCGGGCGTCCACCGCTGGCTGCTGGAACGCAACCTCAAGCTGTACGGCGTGAGTTACGCCGTCGATCCGCTCGGCGACGTCTACGTCACGGCCCGCCTCCCGCTCGCCACGGTCACCGCCGACGAGACCGACCGCATCCTCGGCCAGGTCCTGGAGGCCGCCGACGGCGCCTTCAACACCCTGCTGGAACTGGGCTTCGCCTCGGCGATCCGCAAGGAGTACGCCTGGCGCGTCTCCCGCGGCGAGCCGACCGGCAACCTGGACGCGTTCGCACACCTGACGCGGCGCCAGGGCGACTGACCGGTCGACCGGTCCGGCGGACGGCCGGGGGCGGGCAGCCGCGGCGGACGGCGCCGGTTCAGGAAGCGCTGCGTCCGTACGGGGACGACGCCCCGGCCCGGTAGCGGCCCGGCGTCACCCCCACCAGCCGCTTGAAGTGCCTGGTCAGATGGGCCTGGTCGTAGAAGCCGGCCACAGCCGCCACCTCACCCGGCGGCTGTCCCTCCAGGAGCAGACCGCGGGCGAGTTCGACCCGGCGGGACATCAGGTACTGGTGCGGGGCGATGCCGTACGCGCCGCTGAACGCCCGCACCAGATGGGCGGGATGGGCGGCCAGGAGCCCGCCGGCCTCGTCCAGGGTGAGGCCATCGGCCACGCGCTCGTCGAGCAGTTCGCGCAGCCTGCGGGCGACGTCGGGGTCCCGGCGCGGGACCCGCACGGCGTCCCGGGGCCGCAGCAGCGTCCGCAGCCGCTCTCCGAGGAACGTCAGCCTGCTCTCGGCCTCCAGTTCGTCGCCGGGACGCGTCAGCGCGGTGTGCAGCTGCCCGACCCGCAGCCGCAGCACCGGATCACGCAGATCGGGCCCGTCGACCGCCGCCCCGATCAGATGCTCGCCCAGCCGTGAGCTGTCCAGATAGAGGACCCGTTTGCGGAAGCCGTCCGAGGTGGCGGGGGAGCCGTTGTGGGGAACGTGCGGCGGCAGCAGCGAGACGGTGTCGTGCGGGGTGCCGTGCGCGTTCCGGTCGAGGTCGTACCGTACGGCCCCGGCGTCGACGATGAGCACCGTCCACGCCTGGTGCACGTGCATCGGATAGGCGTACTCGGTGAAACGCGCATGGAGGACCTCCACGACACCGGGCACGCGCGGGCGCCAGGCGGAGACGTGGTTGCCGTCGTCGCGCGAGGTGGCCATGCAAAGAACGTACAAGACGACGCCGGGCGGCGTTCGGCAGTCTCGAGGCATGAGCGAGCAGCCCCGATTCGACACCAAGATCGCCGTCCTGCTGCGGGAGGATCTGGAGACCTGGCAGCGCCTGAACGTCACCGCGTTCCTCACCAGCGGCCTCGGCACGGTCGTACCCGAGGTGATCGGCGACCTTTACGAGGACGCGGACGGCGTCGTCCACCTGCCGATGTTCCGCCAGCCGGTACTGGTCCTCGAAGGCACGAAGGAGACGCTCACGGCGGCCCACACCCGGGCGCTGTCCCGCGCCCTGCCCCGCGCGCTCTTCACCTCCGACCTCTTCGCCACCGGCAACGACCACGACAACCGGGCGGCCGTACGCGCGGTGCCGACGGCGGCGCTGGACCTGGTGGGACTCGCGGTGTACGGCCCGCGCAACGCGGTGGACAAGGTGCTCAAGGGTGCCCGTATGCACCCCTGAGCCCGAGGTTCACGGCTTGGCGGCAGCCTCGGGCGAGGTAGCGGCCGAGGCAGTGGCCGAGGTGTCGGACGAAGCCTTGGCCCGTCCGTCCGCCGCCCGTCCGTCCGCCGCCTGCTCGCCGGCCGCCTGCTCGTTGGCCGTTCGTTCGTCCGCGGCGAGCGTCCGCATCAGCGCCGCGTACCCGGCCGCGGCCCCCGTTCCGACGACCGCGCAGAGCCCCCACAGCCACTCCGCGCCGAACCGGTCGATGACGAAACCGGACATCAGCGGGGCCACCAGGGCTGCCACCGACCACGACATGGTGTACATGCCCTGGTAGCGCCCGCGTCCGTGGACCGGGGAGAGCCGGACGACGAGGCCGGTCTGCGTCGGCGCGTTGACGATCTCGGCGAGCGTCCACACGCACACCGTGAGGGCGAAGACGCCGACGGACCCGGCGAAGGCGGTGAGCCCGAAGCCGTACCCCGCGAGCATCGAGGAGACGACCAGCAGCCGTCGCGGATCCCGGTGCTCGATGAACCGGGTGACGGGGATCTGGAGAGCGACGATGAGGAAACCGTTGACGGCGACCGCCAGGCCGTAGTCGGCCGGGGTGAACCCGGCCGCGCCCATGGCGACGGGCAGTCCGACCGACCCCTGCTGGAAGATCACCGCGACCAGGAAGGACAGTCCGACCACGCTCATGAAACGCCGGTCGCGCAGCACGGTCCCGAGCCCGACCTCGTCCGCGGCCTTCTTCTCCGCCGCCGTGCGCTGCGGCCGGGACTCCGGGACCTTCAGGAAGACGACGACCGCGCAGGCCAGGGTCATCCCCGCCTCGATCAGGAACCCGGCGAGGTAGCTGAACTCGGCGATGAAGCCGGCCGCCATGGAGGAGACGGCGAAGCCGAGGTTGATGGCCCAGTAGTTGAGCGAGAAGGCCCGCACCCGGTCCTCGGGCCGCACGATGTCGGCCATCATCGCCTGCACGGCCGGCCGGGAGGCGTTGCTGGCCATGCCGACGAGGAAGGCGACGCCGGCGATGGCGACGGGATCGTGCATGAACCCGAGCAGCGCCACCGACAGGGCTGTGGACACCTGGGCGATCAGCATCGTGGGCCGCCGCCCGAGCCGGTCGGTCATCACGCCCCCGCCCAGGGAGGAGATGACACCGCCGAGCCCGTGCAACGAGGCGACCAGACCCGCGTACGAGGCGGAGTAGCCGCGGTCGAGCGTCAGGTACAGCGCCATGAAGGTGGCGACGAACGCCCCGAGCCGGTTGACGAGAGTGCTGGTCCACAGCCACCAGAACTCGCGGGGCAGCCCGGAGAGGGTCTCGCGGGCGGTGCGCCTCAGAGCGGTGACGGACATGGAGGTACTCCCACGGTTGTAAGCGGCTCAGGCGGTGGGCACAACTTACGATCGCGGGCCTCGGGCAGACCACTCAATTAACAGATCCAGTCAACTGTCGCCGCCCCGCGCCCGCCTCCACCCACTCCTCCCCGTTCGCTGTACGTCCGGTCCCCTGTCCGGAGTCCGTTCCGTGGGCAGGAACGCCCCGCCTCAAGGCCTTCGATTAGGCTCATACGCATGGCCGACGCACCGTACAAGCTGATCCTCCTCCGCCACGGCGAGAGCGAGTGGAACGCGAAGAACCTGTTCACCGGCTGGGTGGACGTCAACCTCAACGAGAAGGGTGAGAAGGAGGCGGTCCGCGGCGGTGAGCTGCTGAAGGACGCCGGCCTGCTGCCCGACGTGGTCCACACGTCCCTCCAGAAGCGCGCGATCCGCACCGCGCAGCTGGCCCTGGAGTCGGCGGACCGCCACTGGATCCCGGTCCACCGTTCGTGGCGCCTGAACGAGCGTCACTACGGCGCCCTCCAGGGCAAGGACAAGGCGCAGACCCTCGCGGAGTTCGGCGAGGAGCAGTTCATGCTCTGGCGCCGCTCGTACGACACCCCGCCCCCGCCGCTCGACCGCGACGCCGAGTACTCCCAGTTCGACGACGCGCGCTACGCGACGCTGCCGCCGGAGCTGCGCCCGCAGACGGAGTGCCTCAAGGACGTCGTCGTCCGCATGCTCCCGTACTGGTTCGACGGCATCGTCCCCGACCTCCTGACCGGCCGCACGGTCCTCGTCGCCGCCCACGGCAACAGCCTGCGCGCCCTGGTCAAGCACCTCGACGGCATCTCCGACGCCGACATCGCGGGCCTGAACATCCCCACGGGCATCCCCCTGTACTACGAACTCGACGCCGACTTCAAGCCGGTCAACCCGGGCGGAAAGTACCTCGACCCGGAAGCGGCCGCAGCAGCCATCGAGGCGGTCAAGAACCAGGGCAAGAAGAAGTAGAGATAGCGATCACGCCTCCCACCTGCGCATACGGCGCGGATGGGAGGCGTTTTCGTGCTCTGGAACCTCAGCCCGTGTGATCTTGCGGCCGGAGAGCCTGCCCGAGAGCCCTCCGAGCCCGGTCCCGGCTGCTCGGCATGAGGTGCGCGTACACCTTCAGCGTCAGGCCCGGGTCGGAGTGGCCGAGGTACTCCGCGAGTGCCTTGATGCTCTCTCCGGCGTCCAGGAGCACGGACGCGTAGAAGTGCCGGAGGGCGTGCATGCCGTGCTCGCGGGCTGCGGCGTGCTCGCGGCTCCTGGCCCTGGGGATGACGCCCGCCTTCGCGAGCGCGGGCTTCCAGTGGTCCTCGTTCAGCGACGTACGCCAGACGTGCCCACCGTTGGGGCCCGTGAAGATGAGCCGCCGGGTCACCGGCTGGCCATTCGCTCGCATCCACGGGAGTGTGATCTCCACGGGCGGGAACCGCTTGATGCGCTCCTGCAGTGCCTCTGCCACGGGGTCGGGCAGCGGTACGTCACGGAGCTTGCCGCCCTTCGGGGGCGCGAACACGGCCTTGCTCAGGCTCAGCTTGAGTTGCTGCACCACGTGCAGGGTGCCGCTGGCGAAGTCGATGTCATCGACCGACAGCCCGAGGATCTCCCCTTGCCGTAATCCGCATCCGGCGCCCACGTCGACCATCGGCCGGAAGCGCTCGACCATGGCGGCGCGGACGTCGAAGATGCGCTCAGGCTCCCAGGGGACGACGCGACGCGCGCCCATGGCCGGCGGGGCCACCGTGCGCGAGTGGCAGGGGTTCCGGCGTAGGCATCCGTCCTCTACGGCGGCGGAGAGTACGGCGCGGACGTTGGAGAAGATGACGCGGGCGTACGAGCCGGACATGCCGGTCTCTTCGAGCTGTGTCACGAACTCGCGGATGTGACTCGGTTGGAACGACCCAAGCTGACGCGACCCGATGCGCGGGAAGGCGTGCAGCTTGAGCTGAGACTCCATCGATGCACGGGTGTTGGGGTCGCCGCTCTGGCTCGCGAGCCACTGCTCCGCGAACTCCTGGAACGTCACACGGGACGCGTTCGGGTCGATGAAGTCGCCGCGGGCCACGTCTGCCTGCATGCCGCTCAGCCACTGCTCGGCGATGCGCTTCTGTCCGTCGGGGAAGGACTTGTTCTTCCGCTTGCCATCGGGCGTGACGCAGCGGGCTTGGTAACGCATCCCGGTGCCGTAACGGTCGGTCCTGACGCGGATGGCCTTGCCCTCGGCGTCGGTGGTGGTCTTGATCCAGCGGTCGAAGATGTGGCCAGCCATGAGGGCTGTCTCCTTCGGTCGGTAGCAGGGACGGGGAGAGCCAAGGGAGCGGCTGTCCGGGCGGTTCTGGGGTGTGCTGAGCCAGGCCTGCTACTCGCTACAGGCCTGATCACTTGGGGTTCGGGGTGCTTAGCGGGGTTGCTACCGGTAGCGGGTGCGGGTGCTACCGGTGGCAGGGCCCGGCAGGGGTTCAGGGAGGCTGAGACAGGGGGTCTCAGGTGCCTTCCAGAGGGGGGTTTCGGGTGCACCTGAGGCGTGCCTCCCTGCCTCCCTGAGAGGCCATCTGCGCTGATCAGACAGAGGGAGGTGAGTAAGGGAGGGGAGCAGGGAGTTCTCCCTCCCTCCCTTGGCCGGCGGGGCGTGCCTCCCTGCCTCCCCGCTCTTCCGGCCCGGTTTCTGGGGCACCGGTGGACGGGTTGCTTGCTGCTTCACTGCTGAACAGAGGCGGATCGGGTCGCTAGCGGGGTCGCTTGCGCAAGCGAGGCTCAGGCCGCGTCGTCAAGGTTGGTTTGTTCGGCTACCCAGCCGCGGACGGAGGCCGGGTTGAAGCGGAGGTATCGGCCGACGCGGAAGCCGGGCGGTCCGATGCGCTTACGGCGCCACTGGTAGACCGTTTCGACGCTCGGGAGGCTGAACATGGTGACCAGGTCTTCCGGGGTGAGGTAGCGGTCCGGGAGGCCACCGCGCAGGGCGGGGCGCGCGTCGCTGGTCTCGGTGTTGGTCATGGAGGTGGTGACTCCTCGTGTCCGTGGTGGCGGTGCGTGGGAGTGGTGCCGGTCGCCGTCCCAGAGAGTTGGTGCAGCGCAGCGTCCGCAGCGTCCCAGCGTCCGCACGATTGAGTCTGCCCAGGTCAGCATGGGTTAGGGCTGTGGACGCTTGCGCGGACGCTGTGGACGCTGGACGGCCGTAGCGTCCGCAGCTTCGACGTGTCCGGGCCGCTGGTGTGCGGCCCGGCCCGGCAGGCATTCCGGCTACGTCAGTGCTGTTCAGGACGGTTTCTTCCCACCCCGAGCGGGGCCACCTCCGGCCAGAGAGAGGCCTGTTCGGGTGCGGACACTGACTCGTCCTCCGGCGCCGCGCGGGCGAGCGTGAGGAGCCGATGCCGGTCCCGGTCCCGGCTACGCTGCGTGTCGTCCACCGTGATGCCGATCGACCGCAGCAGCGGGGCGAGCCGCTTAACCCTGCCGCCCGCGCGGGTGGGGTCCACGGGCCAGTTCTTCGGCCTCATCAACGGCACGGGCAGCACTTCGAGCAACTGCCCGGCCGTGCCCTGCCAGAACCCGACCTGGTCGACCAGGCGGGCGATGGCCATCGCGAACGGGTCGCCTTCCATCGCATCGATGGCGACGTTCGCGGACGTGGCCAGGTAGTCGCCTAGGGTGTTCCAGCCCTGGGTCTGGTCGACCGCGGCGAGGACGCGGGCGAAGTCGGCCATGCGCGGCATGGACTGAAGCCGCACCGACGGGAGCACGGCCAGCGCGCAGGCCAGCACGTCGAACAGCGCCCCGAGCACGGCTGGGCGGACCGCCGCGAAGGTAGCGTCTAGTTCCTCTTCGGAGCGGCGCCGGTTGGAGTCGATGAGCTGCAGGTCCAGCATCAGCACGCGCTCCGCGAGGTCGCCTGCGAGAGCTCCGGCGTCGATGGTGGTCATGGCCAGCACCCGTTTGAAGGTGAGCACGACAACGTCGTCGTCGGTGTACAGAGCGCGGTCGACCACGCCGTCGCCGGTCACGGCCTTGCATAGGGTGTCTGACAGCCACGGCGGGATCGTGCTGACGTTGTCCAGGCACAGCGCCCACGAGCTGAACGCCTGCCGCGACCACGCCTTCTCGTCGCGCGGCTGGCTCCGTTTGGCAGCCGGGGACGGGTCGACCAGGTTGATGAACATCTGCGCGGCCTTCGACTTGCCCGTGCCCTGCTCGCCCTTGCAGACCAGCGCCGGGTGCGGGATCTCCGGAATCCAGGCTGCGACCAGCCATGCGACGAGTTGGCGGAACGCTGACTGGTCCATGTTGAGCAGCGCGTGCAGCTTGGCCAGCCCGTCCCCGTCCAGCACCGGTTCGGGCATCGGTGCCATGGCGCCGGAGCGGCGGAAGAGCACCGGGGCCCGGTCGACGATCTGCCAGCCGAGACCGGAGACGACGACCGCGCGGCCGTCCGTGCTGCCGAGGTCGACCACGATCGCGCCGGCCGGGTCACGGCCCACCCGAAGATTCACTGTGACGGGGTCGGTGTCCTCCGCAATCCCTTCGAGGACGGTCATGGCGTCCGCGAGGGCGGACTGGGAGGCCACCTCGCCCGGGTACTCGTCCGCGAACACACGGGCCAGACGCTGCCGCAGGCCCGCCTTGCCTCGCAGCGGGAGCACGATGTTCGGGCCGTCCAGGGCGACCGCGTAAGGACGGGCGTCGGTGGACATCACGAACCGGTACTGCTCGCGGGCGATGGCGACGATCCGGGCCGCAGCGGGCGGCTTCTTGTCCTCTCCTGAGCCGCCGTGCGGCGGCCGTGCGGGCGCGCGGTCCGCACGTGCGGGTGCCCGATCCGTCCGGGCGGACGGGTGTACGGGCGTGGTGTTCACCGGTCGGGTCGATCCGTTCACGCGGGTGTTCACGCGGGGACCGCCTTTCCGGTCGACCCTGAACACAGCCGCACGGGGCGGGACGCTCGTAGGCAGTCGGGTCGGGCCGACGGCCGCCGCGCCGGGCAGGCGGGACGGGTCGATTCATGCAGCTCAGAGGTCGACTGTCCGCCGTCGGAGTCGGCTGACCACACGGCGGTGAACACCGGGTGGTGGGCATGAGCAAGTCGAGCCAGTAGGCGCCAGATGCCAGGGGCACACGTGAACAGGAAGGTGTTCACGACGGTCGGGTTGACGGGCGTCGACTCCGCGTCGAGGGTCGGGTTGACGGGCGTCGATCCAGCGTCGACGCGGAGTGTGACGGCGGGCGTGACGCAGGTCGTCACACAGGTGGTTCTCTACCTCATCAAGCCCCGGCTGCGCTCCGCTCCGCCGGGCGCGCTCCTGGCTCCGCTCCGCTCCGGCGGGCTGCGCCAACGCGCGCCCACGTGGAGAAGTCCGGAGGCACGAGGGAGCTCCCGCACAGACGCCGGCGGGGCCGGTTGGCTCCGAGACTTTAGGCAGCCACCATGGGGCGAGCCTCGAAGATCATGGCCCCAACGTCGTGCTTTAACGGGCAGGTCCACAGACTGCCCGACTCGCCGGAAGC
>NZ_JBEOWS010000047.1:0-40196 GCF_040296125.1 Streptomyces sp. NPDC002265
GAGCCATCAAGGGCAGCAAGCATGAAAACCATCCCTGCCCCACTCGCGCGACCCCAGAGTCGCGAACTCCTGGGACGCACTCAAGAAGGTAGGGCTGCATGAGCGGGTTGCGCATCGTCAGGCTCGCCAACTTCGTCGCCCCCGCCTCCGGCGGGCTGCGCACCGCGCTGCGCGAGCTGGGCAAGGGCTTCAAGGCCGCAGGACACGAGCCGGTCCTGATCGTGCCCGGCGAGCGGCACACGGACAGCGAGACCGAGCAGGGCCGGGTGATCACCCTGCCCGGCCCGCTGCTGCCCGGCACCGGCGGCTACCGCGTCCTCACCGACAAGCGGCGCGTGGCCCGGCTCCTGGAGGAACTCGGCCCCGACCGGCTGGAGGTGTCCGACCGTACGACCCTGCGGTGGACCGGCCGGTGGGCGCGGCGCGCCCGGGTCCCCGCCGTGATGGTCTCCCACGAGACCGCCGACGGGGTGCTGCGCACCTGGGGCCTGTCGGAGCGGGCGGCGCGCCGCACCGCCGACGCCCTCAACGTGCGGACGGCGCACACCTACGCGCGCGTGGTGTGCACCACCGAGTTCGCCGAGCGGGAGTTCGTCCGCATCGGCGCCCGCAACGTCGTACGGGCTCCGCTCGGTGTCGACCTGGTGCAGCGGCATCCCTCGCTGCGCGACCCGGCCGTGCGCGACCTGCACGCGCGCGAGGACGAGACACTGCTGGTCATGTGCTCCCGGCTGTCCGTGGAGAAGCGCCCCGGCACGGCGCTGGACGCTCTGGAGGTGCTGCTGCGGCGCGGCCGGAAGACGGTGTTGGTGGTCGCGGGCGACGGGCCCCTGCGGCCCCGCCTGGAGCAGCGCGCCAAGGAGCGGGGACTGCCGGTCACCTTCCTCGGACACGTCGCCGACCGCTCACTGCTCGGCGCGCTCCAGGCCTCCGCCGACGTGTCGCTGGCACCCGGCCCCGCCGAGACCTTCGGGCTCGCCGCGCTAGAGGCGATGGCGTGCGGCACCCCGGTGGTGGCGAGCGCGTCCTCCGCGCTGCCCGAGGTGATCGGGGCGGCCGGCGCCACCGCGGCCGACAGCGGGGACGCCTTCGCGGACGCCGTCGAGACCCTCCTGTCCCGGTCCGAGGCCGAGCGGCGTGAAGTGGCACGCGCGCGTGCGGAGTGCTTCGGCTGGGACACGGCGGTCGCGGCGTTCCTGGCCGCACACGACGCTCACGTGCCGTCGGTCCGGACGCGTCCTGCCGTGCCGGAGGGCGCCGCATGAGACCCGTCCGCTTCGTGGCCCTCGGCGACTCGCTGACCGAGGGCGTGGGCGACCCGGTGGACGGCACCGAGTGGCGCGGCTGGGCCGCGCTGCTCGCCGCCGGACTCGCCGCCGGGCCCGTGGAGTTCACCAACCTCGCGGTCAGCGGGGCGCAGACGCGCGACGTGCTGGAACGGCAGACGCAGGACGCGATCCTGCTGGAGCCGGACGTGGTGTCCGTCGTGATCGGCGTCAACGACACGCTGCGCTGCACCTTCGACATCCATGCCGTCGCCGAACGGCTCGACAAGGTGTACGCGGCGTTCACCGCGCGGCGTGCGGTCCTGCTCACGGCCTGCCTGCCCGACCCGGGGTCGATGCTCCGGCTCCCCGGAGCCCTGGCCCGGCCGCTCGCCCGGCGCCAGCGCGCGGTCAACGCGGTGGTGCACGCGCTGTCCGAGCGCTACGGAGTGGTGCATCTGCACGCCTCCGGGGAGGAGTGGCTCACCGACCGCGCCATGTGGAGCTCGGACCGGCTGCATCCCGGCGAGCGCGGGCACCGGCAGCTGGCCGTGCGCTTCCACGACCTGCTGGCGCAGGCGGGCGTCGCGAAGGGAGCGGCGCCCTCGCCCGAGCCCGAGTTCCCCGCGCCGACCAGGTCGGCGAGCCTGCTGTGGCTGGCCACCGCAGGCACCGCCTGGGTGATGCGGCGGTGCACCGACCTGCTGCCGCAGCTGCTCACCCTGGCCGCCGACGAGATGCGCCACCGGGCACGCGGCACCAGCGCCCGGCTCGACCTGCGGGCCTCGGCGGCCGTCTCCACGGCACTCGCCGCGCTGTCGTCGGTCGATCAGGCCGACGTGGCGTAGGGCCGGTCCGGTTATCCCCGCGGTCCGGCCGCTCCCGTCGTCCACCACCCAAGGGCGGCGGGGCGGACGGGAGCGGTCAGACGGGCCCCGGGCGCCCGGAGGAGCGCCGGCGCACGGCCACGAAGCGGACCGGGACCCCGGGCAGCGCCTGCGCGGCCGCCGGGAGGTCGGCGGCCCGTACGACCCCGATCACCGGGTAGCCCCCGGTGGTCGGGTGGTCCGCCAGGAAGACCACGGGACGCCCGTCCGGGGGCACCTGGACCGCGCCCAGGACCATGCCCTCGCTGGGCAGTTCACCGGGGCGGGCCCGTTCCAGGGCGGGCCCTTCCGTGCGCAGGCCGATGCGGTTGCTCGCCGCCGACACCCGGTAGGTGCCGGTGGTGAAGGCCCGTACGGCCCGCGGTGTGAACCAGTCGTCGCGCGGGCCGAGCGTCACCCGCAGGACGAGTTCCGCCGGCGGCCTCGGCTGCGGAGCGCTGTCCACGCGCGCGTACCGGCCGGCGGCCCGGCCCACCGGCAGCACCGAGTCGTCCGTGAGCGGCGGCGGGCCGAGCCCCGAGAGCAGGTCCGTGGAGCGGCTGCCGAGGACCGGCTCGACGGCGATGCCGCCGCAGACGCCCACATAACTGCGCACGCCGTGCACGGCGGCTCCCACGTCGAGGAGAGCCCCGGCCGGCACCCGTACCGGTGCCCCCCAGGCGACCGGCCGCCCGTCCACCGTGACCGGGCAGGGCGCGCCGCCCACCGCCACGGTGACCGCCGAACGCGGGCGCAGCGCACAGCCGTTCAGGGTGGTCTCCAGGACGGCCGCCTCCGGCGGGTTGCCGACCAGCCGGTTGACGAGCGCCGCCGCGGGTCCGTCCAGCGCCCCCGAACGGGGCACACCGAGGTGGGCGTACCCGGGACGCCCCTGATCCTGCACGGTCGTCAGCGCCCCGGCCCGTACGACGGCGAGCGCGCGGTCCGTCATGCGCCCCCCACCGCGACGAAGCGCACCCGGGTACCCGGCGACAGCAGCGCGGCAGGCACCCGCGCGGGATCCCACAGCCGCGTGTCCGTACGGCCGATCAGCTGCCAGCCGCCGGGCGACGACCGCGGGTACACCCCCGTGTACGGGCCCGCCAGCGCCACCGACCCGGCCGGCACGGCCGTACGCGGCGTGGCCCGCCGAGGAACCTCGCGGCCCGGCGGCAGACCGGTGAGATAGCCGAAGCCGGGGGCGAAGCCGCAGAACGCGACACGGAATTCGGCGGCCGCGTGGACCCGCGCCACCTCGCACGCCCCGACACCCCAGTGCGCGGCGACTTCCGCGAGGTCGGGGCCGTCGTAGCGCACCGGGATGTCGACCACCTCCGCGGCGCGCGGGACCGTGGCGGGCACTTCGGCGCGGGCCAGTTCGCGGGCCAGCCCGTCCGGGTCCGCGACCCCGTCGAGGAGGACCGTACGGGCCGCCGGGACGATCTCGCGGACGACGAGCAGGCCCTGTGCCCGCCTGCGCACCAGCTCGGCGTGCAGGGCCTGGGCCTCCTCGCCCGAGGAGACCTCGACGAGCAGCGAGTCCTCACCCACGGGCAGCGCCCTCATACGAACGCCTCCACCCGCACGCCCGACTCCTCCAGCCGCCGCCGGACCTGCCGGGCCAGCTCCACCGCACCGGGCGTGTCGCCGTGCAGGCACAGGGACCGCGCCCGTACCTCGATACGCGCCCCCGAGTGGGCGGTGACCGTACCGGAGCGGGCCAGCCCCACCGAGCGCGCCACGACCGCCGCCGCGTCGGTGACCACCGCGCCGTCCCGGTCGCGCGGCACGAGGGTGCCCTCCTCGGTGTACGCGCGGTCCGCGAAGGCCTCCGCGACGGCCGGCAGCCCGGCCTCCGCGGCCACTTCCAGCAGGCGCGAACCGGGCAGTCCCAGCACCGGCAGCGCAGCGTCGGCCAGGCGCACGCCGTCCACGACGGCGTGCGCCTGCTCCTCGTCGTGCACCACGCGGTTGTACAGCGCGCCGTGCGGTTTGACGTACGCCACGCGCGCGCCGGCCGCGCGGGCGAACACCTCCAGGGCACCGATCTGGTACGCCACCTCGGCGGTCAGCTCGGCGGCCGGGACGTCCATCGCACGCCGCCCGAATCCGGCCAGGTCCTGGTAGGAGACCTGGGCACCGATGGCCACCCCGCGTTCGGCCGCCTGCGCGCACACCCGTCGCATGGTGGCCGCGTCCCCGGCGTGGAAGCCGCACGCCACATTGGCGCTGGTGACGACGGACAGCAGCTGTTCGTCGTCGGTCAGCCGCCAGCGGCCGAAGCCCTCGCCGAGGTCGGCGTTCAGGTCGATGGAGGTCATGGATGTCACGTCTCTCCTGCTCAGGCCACGCGGTACTGCTCGTCGCGGGCATCGGTGAGGAACATCTGTCCCGGTGCGTGCGTCAGCGCGAACGGCGGCCGCGAGGCCACCACCGCGGCCTGCGCCGTCACCCCGCAGGCCCAGAACACCGGGATGTCGTCCGGTTCGGCGTCCACCGGGTCGCCGAAGTCGGGCCGGGCCAGGTCGGCGACGCCGAGACCGGACGGATCGCCGCAGTGCACCGGAGCGCCGTGCACCGCCGGAAGCAGACTGCTCTCCCGGATCGCGGCCGCCAGGTGCTGCGGCGGGACCTGGCGCAGGGACACCACCAGCGGGCCGTGCAGCCGGCCCGCCGGCCGGCACCGGCGGTTCGTCACGTACATCGGTACGTTGCGGCCCTGCTCGATGTGCCGGAGCGGGACGCCCACCCCGGACAGCGCCCACTCGAACGTGAAGCTGCATCCGATCAGGAACGACACCAGGTCGTCGCGCCAGTACGCGCGGACGTCCGTCGGCTCGTCCACCAGCTCGCCGTCCCGCCACACCCGGTAGCGCGGCAGGTCGGTGCGCAGATCGGCGCCGTCCGCGAGGACGGTGGTCCATGAGCCGGCGTCCGTGACGTCCAGGACGGGGCAGGGCTTGGGGTTGCGCTGGCAGAACAGCAGCATGTCGTACGCCCAGTCGGCGGGGACCGAGATCAGGTTGACCTGGGTGTGGCCGGCCGCGACCCCGGCCGTCGGACCGGACAGGCCGTCACGGAACCGGGTCCGGGCGGCTCTCGGGCTCCACGCGTGCGCGTGCTCGTCGGCGAGGAGCAGCGGGCGATCCGTGGTGCCGGGCGAGGTGCGGTCCTGCGTACCGTTCACAGCAGTTCCTTCCCGCGCGTCTCCGGTAGTCCCAGCAGCGCGAGTGCCGCGATGCCGTAGCCGATCGCGCCGAAGACGAGTGCGCCGCCCACACCCCAGCTGTCGGCGAGGAAGCCGACCGTGGTGGGGAAGGCGGCGCCCACGGCGCGGCCGGTGTTGTACGTGAAGCCCTGGCCCGTGCCCCGCACGGCCGTCGGGTACAACTCGCTCAGGTACGAGCCGAAGCCGCTGAAGATCGCCGACATGCAGAAACCGAGCGGGAATCCGAGCACCAGGAGCAGTGTGTCGGCGCCGTCCGGGATGTGGGCGTACGCCAGGATGCACACCGCCGACAGGAGGGCGAAGAGCCAGATGTTGGGCCTGCGGCCCAGCCGGTCGGTGAGATGACCGCCGGTGAGGTAGCCGGTGAAGGCGCCCGAGATCAGGAAGGTCAGATAGCCGCCGGTGCCGACGACCGACAGACCGCGCTCCGTCTTCAGATACGTCGGAACCCAGGTGGCGAGGGTGTAGTAGCCGCCCTGGACGCCGGTGGAGAGCAGGCCGGCGAAGACCGTCGTACGCAGCAGTCCCGGAGAGTCGGCCGTGCCCCGCCGGAAGATCGCGGCGAACGATCCCCGCCGCGGGTTGCCCTGCCGTACCGCGGCCGCCTCGGGCGCGTCCTGCACCCGGCGGCGCAGCCACACCACCAGCAGTGCGGGCAGGGCGCCGGTCCAGAACATCACGCGCCAGGCCAGGTCGTCGCCGAGGAACGAGAAGACCAGGGTGTACACGACCGCGGCGAGCGCCCAGCCCACGGCCCACGCGCTCTGGACCGCGCCGAGCGTACGGCCGCGGTGCCGGGCACTCGCGTACTCGGCCACCAGGATCGCGCCGACCGCCCACTCGCCGCCGAAGCCGAGGCCCTGGAGGGCCCGGAAGACCAGCAGGGTCCCGTAGTCGGGCGCGAAGCCGCAGGCGACGGTGAACACGGCGTAGGTGAGCACTGTGACCATCAGCGCCCGCACCCGGCCGACCCGGTCGGCGAGGACACCGGCGAGGGCGCCGCCGACGGCGGAGACGACGAGGGTGACGGTGGTGAGCAGACCGGTCCGGCCGCTGTCCAGGCCGAAGTGGGCGGCCAGCGCGACCATGGTCAGCGGGAGGGCGAAGTAGTCGTAGGAGTCCAGCGCATAGCCGCCGAAGGCGCCGGCGAAGGCGCGGCGGCCGCGTGGACCGAGGGCGCGCAGCCAGCCCGACGCGTCGTCGCCGACGGCGTGTTCACCGGTGGTGGTGGGGTGGCCGGCGGCCAGGGCCTCAGGTGGAGGGGTCGTGCTCATGGGCACCTCACAGAGGGATGACGGAGGGGTGCTGGGGTGAGCCGTGCCGTGCCGTGTCATGCCGTGCGTTGTCGTGCCGTGCTGTGTCGTGCGATGCCGTGCGGGGTCGTGGCGAGCCGCGCCGGGCGGCGCCGAGCGTTCTCGTGCCGTGCGGAGCACCGTAGAGGATTGTTCAACGATCCCTCAATACCCCTGTTGTTTCGTCCTGGTGTCTGCGGTTCAATTCCGGGCATGGCAGAGCAGCTGACGGGACTGGCCGACGACCGCGCGCTCCTGGGGCGCACCAGCACCGCCGAACGCGTCTCCGACATCCTGAGAAGCCGCATCGCCGACGGCTACTTCCCGCCGGGGACCCGGCTGTCGGAGGACAGCATCGGCGGGGCGCTCGGGGTCTCGCGCAACACGCTGCGCGAGGCGTTCCGGCTGCTCACCCATGAACGTCTGCTCGTCCACGAGCTCAACCGGGGCGTCTTCGTCCGGGTCCTGACCGTCGAGGACGTCGAGGACATCTACCGCACCCGGATCCTCGTGGAGTGCGCCGTCGTGCGCGGTCTGGGGGAGCCGCCGTACGCGGTGGAGGGTCTGGCCGCGGCGGTCGCCGAGGGACGGTCGGCGGTCGCCGAGAACGACTGGAAAGCAGTGGGTACGGCCAACATCCACTTCCACCGGGAACTCGTCACCCTGGCCGGCAGCGAGCGCACCGACGAACTGATGCGCAGTGTCTTCGCCGAGCTGCGGCTGGCCTTCCACGTCGTGGACGACCCCCGGCGGCTGCACGAGCCCTACCTCGCCCGCAACCGGCAGATCCTCCGGGCGCTGGAGGACGGGGACAGGGGCGAGGCCGAAAAGCTGCTGGAGGTCTATCTCGCGGATTCGCTGGAGCGGGTCGTGGAGGTGTACCGGCGAAGGGTCGGGCAGGGCGAGCAGGAGGCGGCCACCGCGGCCGAGTGAGCCGGCGGTGCGTGGCGGGCGCGATGGGAGCCGGGCGCGGTGCGAACCGGGGGGTACGCCGCCGGGCTGTCGCTCCGGCGACCGGCGGCCGGGGGGTGGGGGAGACCGCCGTGGGGCGCGTGTGAGAGGGGCCACGGCGGGGCGCGTGTGAGGGAGACCACCGCGGGGCGGGTGTGGGGGACTCCCGGCGGGCCGCCGTCGGGGCCGTGCGGGCGGACCGGACCAGGGGCCGGCGCGGACGCGGTCGCCGTCGGAGCCGGTGGTGGAGGAGGCGGCGCCGGTGTGGTGTGACAAGCGTGACGCCGGGACCCATCTGCGTCGTTTGGGTCGTTGTCAGATGGAGGACCTAGTCTGTGCACCGTGACTTCGCCTGCATCGCCGGACAGCGTTCCGCCCCAGTTCAGCGCGGCGCCGCGGCCTGCACCGGGTCCGGCCGCCGACGAGGGACTGGCGCGGCGGCTGCGCGCGCTCGCCTGCACGGCGCCGATCCACGACCTCGACGCCCGCAAGGCCAACCTCGCGGGCGCGTACTCGGTGTACGGCATGGCGGAGATCGCCCTCGCCGCGATCGACCTCGTCACACTGAACATGGACTTCGACACGGGCGCCGACCACGACCAGATAGTGGCCAGGCTCGTCCCGCGCATCACCGCCCAGGCCCCGCAGCGCTCCGCCGCCGAGCACGAGCGGGTGGCCCGCTGGGTCCTGGAGAACCTGATCAACGTCGGCAGCGTCGACCGCGGCTTCCGGGCCGTGTACGGCACGTTCGCCACCGACGGCAGCTATGTGCGCCGCGACTACGACTTCAAGCTGATCGAGGAGGTCCCCGGCCCCGGCGGCAGCGTCTACCTGCGCACGACGGACGAGGCGGTCAACGTCCTGGTGGGCGCCCTCGACACCGATGTCACCAGCGCCCAGATCGCCGCCGAGGTCAAGCTGGAGGTGCTCATCAGCCGCGGCCGGCTGGCCGACGCCCAGCTCGCCGCCGAGCAGGCCCGCTACCGCACCGTGCAGTACTCGGAGACCCTGCGCCGGGCGCTGGACGCGACCCGGCGCAACGTCCGGGCCGTGGACTGGCTCAACTCCGTGCCCGACATGATCGCCGAAGCCCTCGACCACGTGGCCGACCGCTACCGCCACGAGAACGCGATCCTCACCAACATCCGCAAGGCCCGCGACGAGTCCGAGGACCCCGGGCAGAAGCGGCGCGCCGCCGAGCTCGTCGACATCGTGAAGGACTGCATCCGCCGCCACACGCAGTTGCAGTCGCGCCTGCTGGAGGCCGGGCCGCTGTTCCGTGCGGAGCAGGACCGGCAGGCCTTCGCCACCCCGATGTCGACGTCCGGGATCGACCTGTACGGACATCTGGTCGCCCCGGTGCTGCCGCTGCCGGTCGAGCAGGCGGTCCGGGTCACCGACGCGTTCTTCGCCCGCGGGACGGGTCTGCGCACGCCTGTGTCGGTGCGGGTCGCGGATCTCGTCGACATCCTGCTGACACCCCCGGTGGAGCGCGAGCACCTCGGCGCGGAGATGCCCGAGCCCGACCTCATCGCCACGCCGGACGACAGCCGGTTCAGCGAGGCGCAGCTGGCGGCGGCGATGGAACTGCTCGACCTGCCGGCGGACGCCCCGCGGCGGCTGTCGGGGCTGCTCGCCGACGCCCGGCGACGCGACGCGGAACTGCCCTATCTGGTGGCTCTGCTGGCCGTCCACGCGGCCAGCCCGGCGGTGGGCACGGCCTACCGCCAGGGCGAGGAGAAGTTGCTGTTCGCCGTGGACGACGGGACCGAGCTGGACGACCCGGAGTTCGGCGGTGCCGCCCTGATCGTCGGCACCGCGCTCCTGGACGCCGCCGGGATGGCGGCGGACCGGACGGAGGCGGCATGAGCCGGCCCGAGAACCGAACGAACGACCGCCGACGCAACAAGGAGTCCCGACCGTGAGCGAGTACGTCGAGTGGAGTGAGCCGGACGCCGGTCCCGTTCCGGCGACCGCCGCCGTCACCCCCGCCGACGCCGCCGACGCGGCGCGCCTCGTCGCCTTCGGGCTCCAGCCCAAGGTGCAGCCCGCGCGCGACCAGGAGTACGCCGATCTGCTGCGCCGCTACCGGGAGGACCCGCCGTTCGCACGGCTCGCCGACGCCGTGGCGGCCGGCCTCGGGCTCGTGGTGCTGGAGGTCTCGTCACGGGCGGGGATGGCCGTGACCGCGGCCGAGGACTCGGTGTTCGCCGTCCGCATGGGCGACTACGCGCGCCGCACGTCCGCGGATTCCGGTGACCGCTTCCTGCACGGCCTGGCCCACCTAGCGGTCGCCGCGCTGGCGTTCCCGCGGCCGGAGGACCTCGCCGACGACGGGTACATCGGCCGGGTGAGCGTCAACGGCGTCGACGCGTTCGTCCGCCAGGCCTGCCGCAGGCTGGAGGAGCGCGCGGACGAACAGGGCCACAACAGCGACCCTGCGACCGACGCCCCCGGTCTGGAGGCCGCCTGGCGGATCTGGGCCAGACGCAGCGCGACCGGTGCCACCAAGGACGCGCGCCGCCTCGCCGGCTCCACGACCGGCATCGTCGGCAAGGCGGTCGCCTTCCTCACCGACTCCGGCTTCCTCCAGCGCACCGGCGACGACGGCGGCGGCACCTACCGCACCACGGCCCGCTACCAGCTCCAGGTGCGGGACATGGCGGGTGGCGCGGCCCTGGCCGAGCTCATCGAACTGGGCGTCGTCCCGGTCACCGACGGCACGCCGACCCTGCTGCCCGCCGAGGACACGGACGACCTGGAACTGGTCGCCGACGCGGGCCTGCCGTTCCACTCCTGAGGCGCCCACAGCGCCCACAGCGCGCCGGAAGTCCCCGGAGGACCCGAGTCCTCGAAGGGCCCGAAGCGCGCCGGAAGCCGCTGGACCGCCGCAGGCTTCCGCCCCCGCTCTGCCGACCGATCTGCCGAAGACTTACGAGAGTCCGCCATGTACGAGCTGTCCCGGGTCCGTCTCTACTCCATCGGGCCCGCCGGTGCGCGTTACGCCGACACCGTGCTTGACCTGCGAGGTGTGGGCGACGTCGTGCCCGACCCCGCACCCACCCAGGCGGAGTTCTTCGAGGAGGAGCCCGTCGGCCCGCCGCGCCGGCCCGCGCCCGCGGGCGTGCTCTTCCTGGAGAACGGCGGCGGCAAGTCGGTCCTGCTCAAGCTGATCTTCTCCGTGATGCTGCCCGGTCACCGCAACACGCTCGGCGGCGCCAGCTCCGGCGTGCTGCGCAAGTTCCTGCTCGCCGACGACTGCGGGCACGTGGCACTGGAATGGCAGCACGTGCTGACCGGCGAGTGCGTGGTCGTCGGCAAGGTCAGCGAATGGCGCGGCCGCCAGGTCTCCAACGACCCGCGGAAGTTCGCCGAGGCCTGGTACTCCTTTCGGCCGGGTCCCGGGCTGAGCCTGGACAACCTGCCGGTCGCCGAGGCCACCGCGGTACGGCCGCCCGTCGAGGGCCAGTCCGGCGCGCAGGGCCGGCGCCGCACCATGAAGGGCTTCCGGGACGCCATCACCGACGCGGGCAAGGCCTACCCGCACCTGGAGGTGCACTGGGAGGAGATCCACGACCGCTGGATCGAGCACCTCGGCGACCTCGGCCTCGACCCCGAACTCTTCCGCTACCAGCGTGAGATGAACGCCGACGAGGGCGAGGCCGCCGGCCTGTTCGCGGTCAAGAAGGACTCCGACTTCACCGACCTGCTGCTGCGGGCCGTCACCGACACCCGTGACACCGACGGACTCGCCGACCTGGTCAGCGGCTTCGGCAACAAGCTGGGGCGACGCGCCGAACTGATCGCCGAACGCGACTTCACCGCCGGGTCGGTGGACCTGCTCGGCCGGATCGTGGAGGCCACCGAGGCACGCGCACGGGCGCGTGACATCCACACGGCGGCCGAGCGCCGCACCCGTACGCTGGCGCGCCGGCTGTCCACCCGCGCGGTGCGCGAGCGCACGCGTGCCACCGACCTCGCCCAGCGGGTCACGGCCGCCGCCTACGCCGTCACCCACGCCGAGGGAGCGCGTGAGCGCAGCGCCCTCGTCGCCGCCGAACTCGCCTACCGGCACGCCTCGCTGGCCCTGGCCGCGGCCGAGAAGTCGGCCGCCGCGCAGAAGCGTGAGCTCGCCGAGGCGCGCACCCTGCACGCCGCCTGGCAGGCCGCCGAGGCCGTGCTGCGCCACCGGGCCGCCACCGACCGGGTCACCCGGGTGTCCGCCGCGATCCAGGAGGCCGAGCGCGACGCCGCACCCGCGCTCGCCGCCCGGACCAAGGCCGCCGTCGACCTCGTACGAGCCCTGCACCTGGCCGCGGAGAACGCCGAGACCCTCGCCAACGAGGAGGAGGAGCGGTCCGCGGCGCTCCAGGAGGCCGGCGACTCGGCCCACCGGGACTCCACGTCCGCCGCGACCGAGTCCCAGCGCGCCCGCAGCGAGATCGGACACCTGCGCCAGCGCCTGGCCGAGGTGGAACAGGAGACCGCCGAGGCGGTGCGCGCGGGCTGGCTCGACGACAGCGCGCCCGACGCCGACCCCGCCCGCGCGGCCCTCGCCGCGAGCGACGCCGAACAGACGGCCGTCGCGGCCTGGGACACCGCACGTGAGGCGTCCCGCCGGGCGAGCGAGCACGCCCGGGAGGCGGCGTCCGCGGAGTCCCGCGCCGAACTGACCGCGGCCCGCGCGGCGGACGCCGCGACGGCGGCCGAGCGCTCCCGCGAGGCCGAACTGCGCCTCGCCGAGGCACTTGCCGCCGAGGAGCGGCTGGCCGAACTGCTGGGACTGACCCACGGCGACGCGCAGCCGGGCGGCCCGCGGACCCGGCAGGACACCGGCCAGGACGCCCCGGACGGCGCCCTTGCGCCCGCGGAGCTGGACCGCTTCGCCGACGAACTGCGCGAACTCCTCGCCGAAGCCGTCTCCGCCGCGGAACGGCAGCTCTTCGAGCTGCGCACCGCGGCCGCCGACGACGCGCGCATCCTCGGCGCGCTCGGCGACGGGGGACTGCTGCCGCCCGGCCCGGACGTACTGGCCACCGTGGAGTTCCTCGGCGAACACGGCATTCCCGCGCTGCCCGGCTGGCGTTACCTCGCCCAGGCCGTCGACCCCGCCGACCACGCGCGCGTGCTGGCCGCCCGCCCCGAACTCGTCGACGGTGTGATCATCACCGATCCGGACTCGCACGTACGGGCCCGGGAAGCCCTCGGCAACGCGGCGCTGCTGCCTCGGTCGACCGTGGCGGTCGGCACCGCGGCCGCCCTCCTCGCGCCCACCCCGGCCGCGGAGTCGCAGGACAGCGGCGTCTTCCTCGTACCGCCGAACCCGGCCATGCACGACGAGCACGCCGCCGACGAGGAGCGGCAGGCCCTGCGGGCGCGGGCCGCGGAGCGCGACGAGGAGATCCGCGGCCTTGCCGCACGCCTCGGCAAGGACCGCGAACTGGCCGCCAGGCTCGCCTCGTGGCGCACGGGCTGCCCGGCCGGCCGGCTCGCGCAGCTGGACCAGCTCGCCCAGGAGGCGGGCGCGTTCGCCGAGGAGGCCGAGGCCGAGCTGGGCGAGGCGCGGACCGTGCGGGCCGAGGCCGAGGAGACCGCCGCCGAGGCCACACGGGTGCGCGACGAACGACAGGAGAGCGCGCAGCGCGCCCGGCGGGCCGCGGACGCCCTGGCCGGGCTCGCCTTCCGGCTGCGCGAGCGCGCCGGCTGGCAGGTGAAACTGCGTGAACTGGCCGACGACGCGACCGAGTCGGAAGCCCGCGCCCAGACCTGCCTGGAGCGGGCCCGGGCCGCGGACGAGGACCGCCGCGCCGCCCAGCGCGCCGCCGACGACAGCCGTCGCACCGCCCGCGCGCTGCGCGCCGAGCGGGCCGAGATCGCCGGCGCCCCCGACGACGTGCCGCAGGACGACCCGCACGCGTCCCAGGCGTCCCTGCCCGCCCTGCGCGAGGCCTACCGGGCCGCCTCCCAGGTCTACGAGAAGGTCGGCGTCGGCGCCGACCTGCGTGCCGAGCAGGCCCGCGCGGAGAGCGACGAGAGCGCGGCACGGACCGAACTGGACCGGCTGAGCAACAAGGTCCGTACCCGCGCCGAACAGCTGCTCCAGTCGCCGGACGGCTCCGACGGACCGTCCCGGCAGGCCGCCGCCGCACGGGCCGAGGAGCTGGTGCAGCTCCTGGAGACCCGGATGTCGCACGCGAGCGAGCAGCTCGGGCGGCTGCGCGGCGAGGCCGAGCGGCACGCCCCGGAGGACGGCGAGGCGCACACCGAGCTGCCCGAGGAGCTCCAGCCGCGCGACGCCGACCACGCGCAGGCGCTGCGGCGCACCGCCGGCACCGAACTGGCCGCCCGCACCGAGGCGTTGGCCGAGGCTCGCGGGGCGCACTCCGAGCTGCTGGATGCGCACCGGGCCGCCGAGGACGCCGTCGGCGGTTTCGAGGAGACCGCCGCGATGCTCCGCGACCTGCTGCGCGAGCACGCGTCCGAGGAGGAGCAGGAGGAGGTGGAGCCCTACCCCGGCACTCTGGAGGAGGCCCGGCAGTCGGCCGCCGAGTCCCGCCGTTCGCTGCGCGGCTGCGCCGCCGACCTGTCCACCGCGGAGGCGTCCGTGCGCGAAGCCGGCGACATCCTGGTCCGGCACGCCAACTCCACCCGCTACGAACAGGTCCGCACCCCGGCCCGCCAGCAGATCCGCGAACTGCCCGCCGCGGCGCTGCCCGAGCACGCCCAGAAGTGGGCCGACGCCTTCGCGCCCCGGCTGCGCGTCCTCACCGACGAACTGGCGCAGCTGGAGCGGAACCGGGACTCGATCGTGGACCGGCTGCGGGGACTGGTGGAGTCGTCCCTCGCCACCCTGCGCTCGGCCCAGCGTCTGTCCCGGCTGCCCGAGGGGCTCGGGGAGTGGTCCGGACAGGAGTTCCTGCGCATCCGGTTCGAGGAACCCGACCAGGCCACGCTGACCGAACGCCTCGGTGAGGTCGTCGACGAGGCGACCCGGGCCGCGGTGAAGAAGAACTCCGATCTACGGCGTGACGGGATGTCCCTGCTGCTGCGCGGGGTCGGCGCGGCCCTCCAGCCCAGGGGCATCGCGGTCGAGATCCTCAAGCCCGATGCCGTCCTGCGCGCAGAGCGTGTGCCCGTCGGCCAGATGGGCGACGTGTTCTCCGGCGGCCAGCTGCTCACCGCGGCTATCGCCCTGTACTGCACGATGGCCGCCCTGCGCTCCAACGACCGGGGCCGGGACAAGCACCGGCACGCCGGCACCCTGTTCCTCGACAACCCCATCGGCCGCGCCAACGCCACCTATCTGCTGGAGCTCCAGCGGGCGGTGTCCGACGCGCTCGGCGTCCAGCTCCTCTACACCACCGGCCTGTTCGACACCACGGCGCTGGCGGAGTTCCCGCTGGTCATCCGGCTGCGCAACGACGCCGACCTGCGCGCCGGCCTGAAGTACATCAGCGTGGAGGAGCACCTGCGGCCGGGTCTGCCCCAGCAGGCCCCCGCCGGAGAAAGCGAGTCGGTGCACAGCGAGATCACGGCGACCCGGATGTTCAAGCGGCCCGCGTAGCCGTGGCCCGGACGGGCCGTGGCACAGCCGCGGACCGCGCTGTGGCTCGTGGGGAGAGCCGGGGGGTTCTCCCCACGAGCGGGGCCGGGGCGGAACCGGTCAGGAGTGCGACAGCCGTCCGGTGCTGTCGGCCCTGCCTATGCGCTTCTTCGCCCGCTCGTCGGCCCGTGCCTGATGCCGGGCCCGGCGGCGCTCGCGGCGCAGCGCCCGGGCGGTGCTGCTCGGGACCGACACCACGCCGTTGCGCTGGTTCCAGACCTGGCGCGTGATCCAGACGTCGAGTGCGCCCCAGGTGGCCAGCACGGTGCCGGTCACGCTGCCGATCACCATCGGGAACGCCAGCCACGAGCCCGCCAGGGTGCACAGGACAGCCGTCATCGCCAGGATCAGCGTCACCGCGATGAACAGCACCGCGCGTACGGCCGCGTTGCGCACCGGGTCCGGCATCCGGCGCCGGCGGGCGGGTTCCTCGACCCACAACGGCCGGTGCTGCGGCCGGTCCTGGACCGTCTCCCGCACCGCGTCCCGGGCCGGCTGCGGTGCCGGTTCGTGTCCATCCGCCGGAATGTCGTGATCCGGTGCCTCGCGCCGCCGAGGCACCGTCCTGTGCGCCACCGCGCCGTACTCCGGCGCGTCATGCCGCTCCGCCGTGCCCATCACCGTGTCACTCCCCACCGCCAGCAGACCCCTCGCCCGGTCCGAAGACCCCGACTCCCCAGTGGCTGCCCGGCTTGCGCTGTTTTACGCCGCCCGGGTGCGAGTTGCGGCTCCTGTGGCCGATTCCGCCCCCGATTCCCGTAGAAAAAGACGAACGAAGTCCCCCGAAGATTCCCAATGAACGAAAAATTCTGGCCAACTACCCGTACGGGAACGCGGGATCGGCCTCGTCGGCTGCTGCCGGTTTGGGGGAGGCAATCTCCCGCAATGACAGGACAACTCGCCATGTCTTGACGCTGGTTCGGAATTTCTGCTTCCGGATGGCCCTTCGAGTTACTCGTGCGTCAGTAGTAGGCTCGCGCCGTTTGTTGACGCACAGGTGTACCCCCCTTCCCTGTGGGGGTCGAGCTGGGGGAGGCCATGCGCTTTCGCGGGAAGTCGATCCGCCGGAAGATCGTGGCGCTGCTGCTCGTGCCGCTGGTGTCCCTGACCGCCGTCTGGGGCTTCGCCACGGTACTCATGGGCCGCGAGGTGAACCGGCTGTTCAACGTGTCGTCGGTGGCGGACAGGATTGGCTACCCCGTCGAGGACACGGCTCGCGCCATCCAGCAGGAACGCCGCCAGACCCTGGTCTACCTCGCCGACCCGCGCGCTGCCGACGCCCTCGCCGCGCTCCGCCGTACCCGTCGGGCGACGAACGAGGTCATCGCCAGGATCCGCGGCAACTCCGGCAGCGCCGACGTCCGTGATGTGCTGGACCAGGACGACACCGAGGCCCTCACCGCCGTCCTGGACGCCCTCGACGGCATCGGCTCGCTGCGCCGCAGCGTCGAGGACGGCACCGTCTCCCGCGCCCAGGCACTCGACCTCTACAACCGTCTGATCGACCCCTGCTACGCCCTGCTGGCCACCATCGACGTGGTCGACAGCGTGGACATGGACAAGCAGTACCGGGCCCTCGTCAACGTCGCGCGAGCGCGCGAACTGCTCTCCCAGGAGGACGCCCTGCTCGGCTCCGCCCTGGTCGTGGGCCGGGTCACGCGCGAAGAGGTCCACCACCTGTCGAACATCGAGGCACAGCGGGCCGCGGTGTACGACATCAGCCTCCCGCAGCTGCCGACCGCCGAACGCGACCGCTACGAGCGCTTCTGGAAGAACGCCACCACCGCCCCGCTGCGCACGGCCGAACAGTCCGTCCTGGCCACCCGGCCGGACGGCATGCCCCGTGGCGTGACCGCCGAGAACTGGGACGTCGCGGCGGGCAACGTGCTCGACGAACTCGCCCACCTCGACGACCAGGCGAACGACCGCTTCCAGGACCGGGTCCGTCCCATCGCGATGGGCGTCATCGTCCAGTCGGCCGTCGTCGGCGTGCTCGGCCTGATCGCCCTGCTGCTCTCGCTCTTCCTGTCCGTGCGCATCGGCCGCAGCCTCATCCGCGACCTGCGCCAACTGCGCCTGGAGGCCCACGAGGCGTCCGGTGTGCGGCTGCCCAGCGTGATGCGCCGGCTGTCCGCGGGCGAGCAGGTCGACGTGGAGACCGAGATGCCGCGTCTGGAGTACGACAGGAACGAGATCGGCGAGGTCGGCCAGGCGCTCAACACCCTGCAACGGGCCGCCGTCGAAGCCGCCGTCAAACAGTCCCAGCTGCGCGCCGGAGTCTCCGAGGTGTTCGTCAACCTCGCGCGCCGCAGCCAGGTCCTGCTCCACAAGCAGCTCACCCTGCTCGACACCATGGAACGCCGGACCGACGACACTGAGGAACTCGCCGACCTCTTCCGCCTCGACCACCTCACGACCCGTATGCGGCGGCACGCCGAGGGCCTGGTGATCCTCTCCGGCGCGGCCCCCTCGCGGCAGTGGCGCAAACCCATCCAGCTCATGGACATCGTGCGCGCCGCCGTCGCCGAGGTCGAGGACTACGAGCGCATCGAGGTGCGCCGACTGCCCCGCACGGCCATCACCGGCCCGGCGGTCGCCGACCTCACCCACCTCGTCGCCGAACTCCTCGAGAACGCCACGGTGTTCTCGCCGCCGCACACCGCCGTCCAGGTGCTGGGCGAACGGGTCGCCAACGGATTCACCCTGGAGATCCACGACCGCGGCCTCGGCATGACCGCGGAAGCACTGCTGGACGCCAACCTCCGGCTCGCCGAGACCCCCGAGTTCGAGCTGTCCGACACCGACCGGCTGGGTCTGTTCGTGGTGAGCCGGCTCGCCCAGCGGCAGAACGTCCGCGTCTCCCTCCAGCCGTCCCCGTACGGCGGCACCACAGCCGTCGTCTTCATCCCGGACGTCCTGCTGACGGACGACGTCCCGGACACCAACGGCATCGGATTCCGCCTCGACCGGCCCCGGCCCTCGCCCGAGGGATCTCCCGCCGAGAGCCGGCGCACCACACTCTCCCCGACGCCCGTGCCACTGCCCGGTCTGCCCGCCTCGCTCCTGGACGGGCCCGTCGAACTGGAAGGCCCCCTCGGCCTCGAAGGCCTCGACGGCTTCCCGGGCGTACTCGACAGCGAGGACGGCGAGGAGGACGAAGCAGGCGGGCTGTTCCGCCCGCGCCGCTCGGTCGTCCCCGCCCCGGACGGGACGAGCAGGGCCGAGGGAACGAGCACGGCGGCCGGGCCGAGCAACCCTGGCGGCGAGCGCAACCGCAGATACACCGACCCTCAGCGCCCGGCGGACCGCATCGACCCCGGAGAGCATCCGGGCGCCTCGCTGCCGCTGCCCCGCCGCAGCTCCCCCAAGCTGGTCAGCTCCCACGGCCGTCCCGTGACCGAGCAGCGCTCCCGGCGCCGCGAGCCCGACGAGGAACCGTCCACGGTGCCGGGCCCGCGCGGCCTGGGCACGGACAACCCGGCCACGGGCGGCCCGGCACCCCTGCCGACCCGCCGCCGCGGGGCCACCGCGCCCCTGAGCCGGGCCCGGGGCGCCGCCGGCCTCGGCGACGGACTCCCCGATTCCAGTGACCCCCGGGCCACCGGGCCGGACGAGACGCCGTCCGCCCCGGCACTTCCCACCCGCACCCGGCGCCGCACGGACCCGCCGAGCGGCCCGGACGCCACCGAACGCCCCCTGCCCACCCCGGATCACGAGACAGCCCCCGGCACCGGTCCACTGCCCCGCCGGGTGCGGCAGGCCAGCCTGGCACCGCAACTCAAGCAGGATCCCGCGCGGCGCGCGCAGGACAGCACGGAGCTCGCGGAACGCGACGCCGACGAGGTGCGCAGCCGCATGGCCTCACTCCAACGCGGCTGGCAACGCGGCCGCCAGGAGAACGCCGAGAGCGAAGACTCCCACAGCGACACGGCATCACAAGGAACGACAGAGGGGGACGGTCGATGACCGCACCGAAGGCAACCGACCACACCACGAACGGCAAGGGCGAGCTGAACTGGCTCCTCGACGAACTGGTGGACCGCGTCGCGAGCATTCGCAAGGCCGTCGTGCTCTCCGGAGACGGTCTCGCCATCGGGGTCTCCAAGGACCTGACCCGGGAGGACAGCGAGCACCTCGCCGCAGTCGCGTCCGGATTCCACAGCCTCGCCAAGGGCGTGGGCCGGCACTTCGACGCGGGCAACGTCCGCCAGACGGTCGTCGAGCTCGAGGAGGCCTTCCTGTTCGTGACGGCCGCCGGCGACGGCAGCTGCCTCGCCGTGCTCGCGGACGCCGACTCGGACGTGGGCCAGGTCGCCTACGAGATGACGCTCCTGGTCAAGAGAGTCGGCGCACATCTGGGTGCCTCCCCGCGTACCGACCTGCCCTCGGGCGGGTAGTGAGATGGCATGAGCACAGACGGTCAGCGCAGAAGCCACTGGTTCGACGACGACGCCGGACCGGTCGTCCGTCCGTACGCCATGACGCGCGGCCGCACCACGGGTGCGGCTCAGCACCGCCTCGACCTGATCGCGGTGGTCGTCACCGAACCCCACGGAGACGACCCCGAAGGCGACCACAGCCTCTCCCCGGAACACGTGGACATCGTCGAGCTGTGCCGCGACACCCCGCAGTCGGTCGTCGAACTCGCCGCCGAGCTCGATCTGCCCATCGGAGTGGTCCGGGTCCTCGTCGGTGACCTCGTGACCGGGGAATTCGTCCATGTGAACCGGCCCGTACCGCCTGCCGAACTGCCGGACGAGAGTATTCTGCGCGACGTGATCGACGGCCTCCGGGCGCTGTGAGCAGCGCGGAAGCGAGGTGAATACGTGACAGGCTGGCAGTTCTGGGTGGACCGGGGCGGTACCTTCACCGACATCGTCGCGCGGCGCCCCGACGGCCGGCTGCTGACGCACAAGCTGCTGTCGGACAGCCCCTCGCGCTACGCCGACGCGGCGGTCGCGGGGGTGCGCGCGCTCCTCGACGACTCCCGGGACCCCGTGGCGGCCGTCCGGATGGGTACGACCGTCGCCACCAACGCGCTCCTGGAACGCAAGGGCGAACGCACCCTGCTCGTCATCACCCGCGGCTTCCGCGACGCCCTGCGCATCGCCTACCAGAACCGGCCCCGCATCTTCGCCCGCCGCATCGAACTGCCCGAGCTGCTCTACGAGCGGGTCGTCGAGGTCGACGAGCGCATCGCCGCCGACGGCACCGTCCTGCGCGCCCCGGACCCGGACGCTCTCGAGGGTCCCCTCCAGGAGGCCTACGACGACGGCATCCGGGCCGTCGCCGTGGTCTGCATGCACAGCCACCTCCACCCCGGACACGAACACGCCGTCCGCGAGGTGGCCGCCCGCATCGGCTTCCCGCAGATCTCGCTGTCCAGCGAGGTCAGCCCGCTGATGAAGCTGGTCCCGCGCGGCGACACCACCGTCGTCGACGCCTACCTGTCGCCGGTGCTGCGCCGCTACGTCGAGCACGTAGCCGGCGAACTCGAAGGCGTACGGCTGATGTTCATGCAGTCCAACGGAGGACTCGCCGAAGCGCACCAGTTCCGCGGCAAGGACGCCATCCTCTCCGGCCCCGCCGGCGGCATCGTCGGCATGGCCCGCATGTCGCAGCTCGCCGGCTTCGACCGCGTCATCGGCTTCGACATGGGCGGCACCTCCACCGACGTCTCGCATTTCGCGGGGGAGTACGAACGCGTCTTCACCACACAGCTCGCCGGGGTGCGGCTGCGCGCGCCGATGCTGGACATCGACACGGTCGCGGCCGGGGGCGGCTCGATCCTCCACTTCGACGGCTCGCGCTACCGCGTGGGCCCGGACTCGGCGGGCGCCGACCCCGGCCCGGCCTGCTACCGCGGCGGTGGTCCGCTCGCCGTCACCGACGCCAACGTCATGCTCGGCCGCATCCAACCCGCCCACTTCCCCCGCGTGTTCGGGCCCGACGGCGACCAGCCCCTCGACGACGCCCTCGTCCGCCGCCGCTTCGCCACCCTGGCACGCGAGATCCACGAGCGGACCGGCGACGA
Organism: Streptomyces sp. NPDC002265; assembly: GCF_040296125.1. NCBI lineage: Bacteria > Bacillati > Actinomycetota > Actinomycetes > Kitasatosporales > Streptomycetaceae > Streptomyces > Streptomyces sp. NPDC002265. The sequence goes on from NZ_JBEOWS010000047.1 coordinate 21,241, forward strand.
CCGCAGCCCCGAGCAGGTCGCCGAGGGCTACCTGCGGATCGCCGTGGCCAACATCGCCAACGCGGTGAAGCGGATCTCCGTCCAGAAGGGCCACGACGTCACCCGCTACACCCTCACCACCTTCGGCGGCGCGGGCGGCCAGCACGCCTGCAAGGTCGCCGACTCGCTCGGCATCCGCACGGTCCTCGTACCCCCCATGGCCGGTGTCCTGTCCGCACTCGGCATCGGCCTCGCCGACACCACGGCCATGCGCGAGCAGTCCGTCGAGGCACCGCTGGAGCCGTCCGCCATGCCCGGGATCCACAAGACGGCCGCCGACCTGGAGGCCGCGGGCCGCGCCGAACTCCGGGCCGAGGACGTCCCCGAGGACCGCATCCGGGTCACCCGCCGTGCCCAGCTGCGCTACGACGGCACCGACACCACCCTCACCGTCGAGCTGACCGAGCCCGACACCATGAGACACGCCTTCGAAGACCGTCATCGCGCCACGTACTCCTTCACCCTGGACCGCCCGATCGTCGTCGAAGCCCTCTCCGTCGAAGCCACCGGCCTCACCGACCCCCCCGATCTGTCCGCCCTCGCCCCGTACGAAGGCCGCTCCCGCGCGCCGGAGACCGTCCGCCTCCACACCGGCGGCGTCTGGCGCGACGTACCCCTGCATCACCGCGAGGGCCTGCCCCCCGGCGAGACCGTCACCGGCCCCGCGATCATCGCCGAGGCCGGCGCCACGACCGTCGTCGACGACGGCTGGCGGGCCGCGACGACCCACGACGGGCATCTGGTCATGGAACGCGCGACGGTCACGCAGAGTTCCGATCTCGACACGAAAGTCGACCCGGTTCTGCTCGAGGTCTTCAACAACCTCTTCATGTCGATCGCCGAACAGATGGGCGCCCGGCTGGAGTCCACGGCCCAGTCCGTCAACATCAAGGAGCGTCTCGACTTCTCCTGCGCCCTGTTCGACCCGGACGGGAACCTGGTGGCCAACGCCCCGCACATCCCCGTCCACCTGGGCTCGATGGGCACCAGCGTCAAGGAGGTCGTCCGGCGTCGCCGCGACACCATGCGGCCGGGCGACACCTACGCCGTCAACGACCCCTACCACGGCGGCACCCACCTTCCGGACGTCACCGTGATCACCCCGGTCTTCGGCACCGGTCCGACCGACGGCACGGAGAGTGAGCGGATCCTGTTCCACGTCGCCTCCCGCGGCCATCACGCCGAGATCGGCGGCATCGCCCCGGGCTCCATGCCCGCCGACAGCCGCACGATCGAGCAGGAGGGCGTCCTCTTCGACAACTGGCTGCTCGCCGAAGGGGGCCGGTTCCGGGAGGCGGAGACCCTCCGCCTGCTCACCGGCGCCCCGCACCCCTCACGCAACCCGAGGACCAACCTCGCCGACCTCCGTGCCCAGATCGCGGCCAACCAGCGGGGCGTGGAGGAAGTCGGCCGCATGATCGAGGACTTCGGGCTCGACGTCGTCCAGGCCTACATGAGGCACGTACAGGACAACGCCGAGGAAGCGGTGCGCCGGGTGATCGACACCCTGGACGACGGCGAGTGCGCCTACGAGACCGACTCGGGTGCCGTCATCCGGGTACGCGTGCGCGTGGACCGCGAAAACCGCCGGGCGACCGTCGACTTCACCGGCACCTCGGCCCAGCTCGCCACCAACTTCAACGCACCGTTCTCCGTGGTCAACGCGGCCGTCCTGTACGTCTTCCGCACCCTTGTCGACGACGACATCCCGCTCAACGACGGCTGTCTGCGCCCGCTCGACATCGTCGTGCCGGCGGGCTCCATGCTCGCCCCGCGGCCGCCGGCCGCCGTCGTCGCGGGCAACGTGGAGACGTCCCAGGCGATCACCGGAGCCCTCTACGCGGCGCTCGGGGTGCAGGCGGAGGGCTCCGGCACCATGAACAACGTCACCTTCGGCAACGACCGCCACCAGTACTACGAGACGATCGCCTCCGGATCCGGCGCGGGGGACGGCTTCCCCGGCGCCTGCGTCGTCCAGACCCATATGACCAACTCGCGGCTGACGGATCCCGAGGTCCTGGAGTGGCGGCTGCCGGTCCGGCTGGAGGAGTTCGCCGTCCGGCCCGGCAGCGGCGGCGCCGGACGCTGGCCCGGCGGGGACGGAGCCGTCCGCCGAATCCGGTTCGGTGAACCCATGACCGTCTCCACCCTGTCCCAGCACCGCAGAGTGCCGCCGTACGGCATGGCCGGCGGTGCGCCCGGCGCCCTGGGCGCCAACCGGGTGGAACGTGCGGACGGCACCGTCGTCCGGCTCCGCGGCAGCGACTCCGCGGACGTCCGCCCCGGCGACGTGCTCGTCGTAGAAACCCCCGGCGGCGGAGGCTACGGCCCGCCGTCGGCCGACCCCCACACAGCAGGAGAAGAGATCGATGATCCTCGGGCGTTCTGAGCGCGGCAAGCACCTGATCGAGCCCGTCACGCTCAAGATCCTGGTGGCCGGCGGCTTCGGCGTGGGCAAGACCACGCTGGTCGGCGCGGTCAGCGAGATCAAGCCGCTGCGTACCGAGGAACTGCTCACCGAGGCCGGGCGCCCGGTCGACGACCTCAGCGGCATCGAGGGCAAACACACCACCACCGTCGCCATGGACTTCGGACGCATCACGCTGCGCGAGGACCTGGTCCTGTACCTGTTCGGCACACCGGGCCAGGAGCGCTTCTGGTTCATGTGGGACGAGCTCTCCGAGGGCGCGCTCGGCGCCGTCGTCCTCGCCGACACCCGGCGCCTGGAGGACTGCTTCGCCGCCATCGACTACTTCGAGCGGCGCTCCATACCCTTCCTCGTCGGCGTCAACTGCTTCGAGGGGGCCGCGCGCTACCCGGCCGGAGCCATCCGCAAGGCCCTCGACCTCGACGAGGACGTGCCGCTCCTGCTGTGCGACGCCCGCGACCGGGAGTCGGTCAAGGACGTCCTCGTCGGCGTCGTCGAGCACGCGATGACCCATGCGGCGGACCGCCGCCGCGCCGTCACCACCTGACCGCACGGCCGAAGCCGCGCGGTCCGCTCCGAACGACAGGCCCTAGTGGTCGCCGTCGTCCTCCATCCAGCCGAAGCTCTTCTCCACCGCCTTGCGCCAGTTGTGGTACTCGCGGTCGCGCACCGAGGGGTTCATGCCGGGTGTCCACTCGACGTCCTGCTGCCAGTGCGCCTTGAGTTCGCCGAGGTCGTGCCAGACGCCGGTGGCCAGCCCGGCCGCGTACGCGGCGCCCAGACAGGTCGTCTCGGAGACCTTGGGCCGGATGACGGGAACGTCGAGCACATCCGCCTGGTGCTGCATGAGCAGGTTGTTCTTCGTCATGCCGCCGTCCACCTTCAGGGTCGTGATCTGCACCCCGGAGTCCTGGAACATGGCGTCCACGACCTCGCGCGTCTGCCAGCTGGTCGCCTCCAGCACCGCGCGCGCGAGATGTCCCTTCGTGACGTACCGGGTCAGCCCCGTGATGACACCGCGCGCGTCGGAGCGCCAGTACGGCGCGAACAGACCCGAGAACGCGGGCACGATGTACGCGCCACCGTTGTCGTCGACGCTCTCCGCCAGGGTCTCGATCTCCTCGGAGGCCCGGATGATGCCGAGCTGGTCGCGGAACCACTGCACCAGCGCACCCGTTATCGCGATGGAGCCCTCCAGACAGTAGACGGGCGCCTCGGTACCGATCTTGTAGCCGATCGTCGTGAGCAGCCCGTTCTTGGACGGCACGGGGCGGTCGCCGGTGTTGAGCAGCAGGAAGCTGCCCGTGCCGTACGTGTTCTTCGCCGTCCCCACGTCGTAGCAGGCCTGGCCGAACAGGGCCGCCTGCTGATCGCCCAGTGCCGCGGCGACCGGTACGCCGGCGAGCTGGCCGACGGCGGTTCCGTACACCTCGGCGGACGACTTGATCTCGGGCAGGACGGCTTCCGGCACGTTCATCGCGGACAGGATCGAGGGGTCCCATTGCAGGGTTTCCAGATTCATCAGCATGGTGCGGCTGGCGTTGGTGACGTCGGTGACGTGCTGCCCGCCGTCGGTCCCACCGGTCAGATTCCAGATCAGCCAGGAGTCGATCGTGCCGAAGGCGATCTCGCCACGCTCGGCGCGGTCCCTCAGGCCCGGCACGTTGTCCAGCAGCCAGGCTGCCTTGGGGCCGGAGAAGTAGCTGGCCAGCGGCAGCCCGGTCTGGTCGCGGAAGCGGTCCTGCCCGTCCCCGCCGCCCAGTTGGTTGCACAGGGCGGTGGTGCGCGTGTCCTGCCACACGATGGCGTTGTGCACCGGCTTGCCCGTCCCCCGGTCCCACAGGACCGTCGTCTCGCGCTGGTTGGAGATACCGAGCCCGCTGAGATGGTCGGCCCGCAGGCCGGCGTTCGCGAGCGCCCCGGCGACCACCGCCTGCACCCTGGCCCAGATCTCCGTGGCGTCGTGCTCCACCCAGCCGGGCTTGGGGAAGATCTGGCGGTGCTCGCGCTGGTCCGCGGCGACGACCGCACCGTCCTGGTTGAAGACGATGCAACGGCTGGACGTGGTGCCCTGGTCGATCGCGGCCACGTACTTCTCGGCGTTGTCCGTCATGGCTACCCCTTGGACTCGGGTTCAGAAGGCTGCGTTGTGGAGGAGGCCCGCCCGTACACCTCCGGCCGGCGGACCGGCGACCGGGACCCGCGCGTACGCCCGGTCGGAGGTGCCCTTGTCCGGGATCGGCAGGAAGGTGTGCACGATGCGCCGACCGGGGTCGCGCGCCGGGTCGACGGCGTAGCCGGCCGGCAGGCCGAGGGAGGGGCCGATACCGGCCACGAGCATGGTGACGACCGCGCGGCTGCCGGTGCCGGACAGGACGAGGAACGCGGCACCGGTGATCTCGCCGACGACTGTGTCTCCACTGCTCATGGCGGCTCCTAGGCCGGGCCCGGTGGGTCGGCCCCGGCTGCTCCGTGCAGCGTGCGGTTCCCTCGGCGACTTCCGCCCGGCGAGGAGTCCCGCGCCCCGCCCGGCGTCCGTGACGAGCGTGCCGTCGCAGCCGAACCGCCCACGGAGAAGCGGACCTCGACCCGGGGGCCCGCACGGCGCAGTGCCGGAATCCGCCGAGAATGTACGGCGATGTCGACTGACACCGGGAAGTTTTCACCGGCACCCGAGGAGCGTCAAGCGCACCGACAGCAACGGTTGGGCCCGGCGTACTGGAGCGTGCGGCCCGCACCGCGGCCGCCCGGTGAGCTCGGCAGTGTCGGAGCGGCCTTCAGAGTCAGGCTACCCCGGGCCGGGCTCGGGGGCCCGTCCGGCACGTCCCGCCCCAGGCCGGCGGCCACGGCCCCGGTCGACCCGGACGCGCCGCCTCGCACGCCTCCGACCGGCCTGCCGCGCCTCCGCGTCTCCGACCGGACCCCGCGCCTCCGGCCAGTCGCCGACCGGCCTCCCGCGTCTCCGACCGGTCGGCCGGAACACTCCGGCGTCCGTAGCCCCGCCGAGGTCCGCTCGTCCCGTGGGAGCCGGTAGCCGCCCCGCCGAGGTACGCCCGTCCCGTGGGACCCGGTGGCCGCCCCGGCGCCCCGTGCCGCTCATCCCGTGCCGGGTTCGGCCACCGCCCACCGGGCTCCGGCGGGGGCCGCCCCCGAGCCGCGCAGGACCTCGTACCCGGACAGTCCCGCGTGCCCCAGGACCCAACTGGTGCCGTGCAACGCCTTCGCCGTCTTCTTCAAGGGCGCCAGCCAGGCGGCGGCCTGCCGGTGGTCCGTCACGCTGCCGGGCGTGCACACGACCGTGGCCAGGGAGAGCGTCACGGGCCGGCCGCCCGCGGACCAGGGCGCGTCCAGCACGGCACCGGCCAGCGGCTCCAGGCCGTCCGGATCGGCGAGCACCAGGAAGTCGTCCCCGCCGATGTGCCCCACCCGGGCGCCCGCGGTCGTGGCCCGTTGGAGCACGCGGGCCACCGACCGGATCAGCTCGTCGCCCGCCGCGAACCCGGCCCCGTCGTTGACCTGCTTGAAGTGGTCCACGTCCAGCCAGCTCAGCGCGAACGTCCGGCCGGCCGCGATCCGCCGGTCGACCTCACCGGTGATCGTGTCGGAGCCCGGCAGCCGCGTCAGCGGATTGAGCCCGGCCGCCTCCTCCACCCGGGACTCGGCCAGCGCCCGCACCAGGTCCGCGAGCCGTACGACGCCCAGGCACCGGCCGTCGTGGTCGACCACCGCCACATCGTCCGAGGTCCGTCCGCGACCGCCCACCGCCACCACGTCGAGCACCTCCCACGCGGTGGCGTCGATGCCGATGGTGCGAGGCGTGTCGCCCAGCTTCACGGCAGGCCGATCGGCGTACAGCGCGTGCCCGTACCGTCCCGACATCGACAACAGGAACCTGGAGCGGTGCACGGACCTGACGGGCACCCCGGTCCGGTCCACGAGCAGCACCCCGGACACCTCCGGGGCCCCGGTCAGCAGCTGCCGTACCTGCGCGGCGGACGCGGTCACGGGCAGCAGCGCGGCCGGGCGCACGAACTCCCGGATCGACGGGCCCGAGCGTGGACGGGGCAGGGCATCGGGGGAGCGCGGCGGAACGTATACGTCCACCGCGGGCAACCGGGACGGCGCCGCGAACAGCTCGCCCTGCGCCAGCTGTGCACCGGCCGAGAGCGCGGCCGCGTACTGGAGTTCGGTCTCCACGGCCTCGACGCACAGCAGCGCTCCGAGTCCGTCGCACAGGGTGCGCATCGCTCGGACCGCGGCCGGTCGCGGCAGCAGCGACGCGTCGAGTTTCACCAGGTCGGGCGCCATGTCGGTGAGCAGGCGCAGGGGTACGTCCCCGTCCCCGACCCCGTCCGCGCTGATCCGGAAGCCCTGCCCGCGCAGCGTGTGCACCGCGTCCAGGAGCGCTTTCTGCGGCACATGGGTGAAGGGCGGCCCGACGTCGAGCGTCACCTCCCAGGGCATCCGTCCGGCCTGCCGCACCGCGCCGTGCAGGGTGGTGAGCCCGCCGAGGTCGGCCAGCGTGCCGGCGAACACGTTCACGTGCAGGGGCAGCAGCGCCTCCTTGCGAGCAGCGGCCCGGATCGCCAGCACCGCCAGCCTGCCGTCGACCTCGGGGTTGCGCCGGGCCTCGGCCAGGATGTCGCCGGTCTCGGGGCGGGCAAGAATCTCCAGCCCCGCGACCCCGCCGGTCGAGAGGTTGATCACCGGTTGGAATGCGAAACGGAGAGTATCCGCCCAGGAGTGCACGGGAAGCATGATGGCGCTACCGGCGTACGCCCAAGCCCAGTTCATAAGACGTTCACGCAGGATTCCCAGGTGATCACACAGAGTGGAAGAACCGGGGTGTGCGCCCGGGTTCGCAGCCGGGGTGCCGCGGCCGTCCGGCCCGCGATCAGCGGACGGCGACGACCGCCGACCCGTGCCCGAACAGCCCCTGGTTGGTGCTGATCCCCACGCGCGCGCCCGGGATCTGGCGGTCCCCCGCGGTGCCTCTCAACTGCCAGGTCAGCTCGCACACCTGGGCGATCGCCTGGGCCGGAACCGCCTCCCCGAAGGAGGCCAGCCCTCCGCTCGCGTTGACGGGTATGCGCCCGCCCGGCCCCGTCGCGCCCTCGCGCAGCAGTTTCGCGCCCTCGCCCCCGCCGCACAGTCCCAGATCCTCGTACCACTGCAACTCCAGGGCGGTGGACAGGTCGTAAACCTCGGCGAGGGACAGGTCCTCGGGGCCGATGCCCGCCTCCTCATAGGCGGACCGTGCGATCGACGCGCGGAACGGGTCGGCGGCGGGCTCCACCACGGCCGCCGAGTCCGTGGCGATGTCCGGCAGGTCGAGGACGGTGTGCGGATACCGCGGTGTCACCGTGGAGACCGCACGGATCCGCACCGGTTCGGGCGATGAGTTGCGGCGCGCGAACTCCATGCTGGACAGCACCAGTGCCGCCCCGCCGTCCGAGGTGGCGCAGATGTCGAGCAGCCGCAGCGGATCGGCAACCACCGCGGAGGCGGCGACCTCCTCCGCGGTGACCCGCGAGCGGTAGCGCGCATACGGATTCAGCGACCCCATCGCCGCGTTCTTCACCTTGACCTGCGCGAAGTCCTCGGTCGTGTCTCCGTGCTCGGCCATGCGCCGGCGCGCGAACAGCCCGAAGTACACCGGATTCGTCGCTCCGAGCACCCGGAAACGCAGCCAGTCGGGATCGTCGGGCCGGTCCCCGTCCGCGGGCCGGAAGAACCCCTTGGGCGCTGCGTCCGCCCCCACCACGAGCACGACGTCCGCCAGACCCGCCAGGATCTGCGCCCGCGCGGTGCTCACCGCCTGCGCGCCGGACGCGCAGGCCGCGTACACGCTGGTCACCCGGGCCCCCTGCCAGCCCAGCGCCTTGGCGAAGGTAGCCCCCGCCACATATCCCGGGTAGCCGCCGCGGACCGTGTCCGCACCCACGATCGAGCCGACGTCACGCCAGTCCAGCCCCGCGTCGGCGAGAGCCGCGCGGGCCGCCACCGCCCCGTACTCCACGAAGCCGCGCCCCCACTTGCCCCACGGGTGCATCCCCGCGCCGAGCACCGCCACATCGTCCGTCATGCGCTCACACCCCCGTCGGCCGCCAGTTCCAGGTCGTCCAGGTCGTCTCCGGGTCCCCGTGCAGCACGCCGGGGACGACCTCCACCTCCATGCCCACCGTCAGATCGGCGACGGTGACCCCGGGAGCCGCCTGACCCAGCACCACGATCCGCTCGGACTCCAGCTCCACAGCGATCAACGCGTACGGCTCCCACGGAAGTTCCGGGTCGGTCACATAGGGTGACGGTGGTCGGTATCTGCTGTCCGTGTACGACCAGACACGCCCGCGCCGCGACAACGGCACCTCCGCCAGCTCGCCCCCTGAGCAGCCGGGATTGCGGCAGTGGATGTCCTCGCGCGGGAAGAAGATGCAGGCGCAGGCCGAGCAGCGGGTGCCGAGGAGCCGGAAGTCCTCCGGACCGCCGGCGAACCATCCGTCGACCACCGGTGTGCGGGTACGTGCCACGGCGCCTCCTCGACAACGGATCTGACGGAACGTCAGAAGTGCGTCAGAAGTGTGTCACGAGTCACCGGAATTGGGCAGGGACGCAGGCGACCGCTTCCCCCGCCGGACCTGTTCTTGATAGATGCAGGAGGCATGACGCGACCTTCCGGCGCCTTACGCGCCCTGATCACCGTGCTCGCCGCCCTGCTGGCCATGACCGCCGCCTCCGCGACCGCGACCGCGCGGGCGGGGACCGACCCCAAGGCCCCGGTCGACTTCGTGGCGCTGAGAGCCGTCGACCCCACGATCATCCAGGAGATGCGCTACATCACCCCGCACAATTTCGTCGGCGCGCGCATCGACGGCTACGAGCAGCCCCTGTGCCTCCTCACCCGCCCGGCCGCCGAAGCCCTCCACCGGGCCCAGATCCGCCTGCTCCGCCGGGGCTACAGCCTGAAGGTCTACGACTGCTACCGGCCGCAGCGCGCCGTCGACCACTTCGTGCGCTGGGCCGAGAACCTCGACGATCAGCGGATGAAGAGCGAGTTCTACCCCGAGGTGGACAAGACCCGGCTGTTCGAGGACGGCTACATCGCCGAGAAGTCCGGCCACAGCCGCGGCTCGACGACGGACCTCACGATCGTCAGGCTCCCTGCCGTGCCGACCCGGCCCTACGTCCCGGGCGAGCCCCTGGTTTCCTGCCATGCGCCGAGGAGCGAGCGCTTCCCCGACAACTCCGTGGACATGGGCACCGGGTTCGACTGCTTCGACACCCTGGCCCATACGCTCGACCCGCGCGTCCAGGGCGAGCAGCGCGCCAACAGACTGCTGCTCAAGAGCACCCTGGAAGGCCTCGGCTTCGTGAACCTCGCCGAGGAATGGTGGCACTACACCTTCAAGCCCGAGCCCTACCCGGACACCTACTTCGACTTCCCCGTCTCCGCCAAGTCCCTCGCCGAACGCCGCTGAGCAGCCGGGGGCGACGCCCTCTCCAGCATCGGATACAGTCCGCCGCGTGTCCGAAAATCCACATGCCGTTCCCAACTCCGCGCCCGGCAGCCACTGTTCGAGCTGCGGAGCGCCTTATGGAGAGGGCGTCTCCGGCTGGCCCCGCACCTGTCCCGCCTGCGGCGCCGTCACCTATCGCAACCCGCTTCCCGTGGCGGTCGCGCTCCAGCCCGTGTACGACGCGACGGGAACCGCGCTGGTCGTCATCACCCGAACCATCGCCCCCGCGCGCGGGGGCACCGCGTTGCCGGGCGGCTTCGTCGACGACCGCGAGGACTGGCGGCACGCCGTCGTGCGCGAGCTCATGGAGGAGACCGGGATCGACGCCACGAGCCGCGAGGTCCGGCTCGCCGACGCGATGAGCTCCCCGGACGGCCATCTGCTGCTGTTCGGACTGCTTCCGGAGCGTCCGGCGGACCGGCTCCCCGCCTCCGCGGCCACGGACGAGACCGCGGGCTGGCACCTGCTGCGCCGGCCCGCGGAACTCGCCTTCCCGTTGCACACCCTGGCCGTGCGGGGGTTCTTCGAGGGCCGTTACGCCTGAACCTCGCGCCCGGCGAGTCCCCGTACGCGCACCGGGCAGGACGGTTCGTGCCCGCCGTCCCGCCCCTCCCGCTCGACGACCACGCGCCGGTCCTCCCAGCGGGTCGTGTAGCGCTCCGCCTCCGCCTCCTCCCAGCCGTCGCCCCTGTCCCGGACGACCAGGCCGCCTCCCGTGCGGTCCGGGGCCGGGGCCCACACCTCCAGCTCCAGGCGGTCGTCCTCGCCCTGTACGGGAATCACCGCACCCGCGCGCGCGAACACCGGTATCCGCGACAAGGGAGCGTCCACCAGGACCTGGCCGGGCCCCTCGTACGGCTGTTCCGTCGCCGTGTCGTACCAGAGACCGCGCGGCAGCTGCACCGCACGCCGGTCCGCACCCGGATCGAGCACCGGAGCCACCAGCAGACAGTCACCCAGCAGGAACGCGTCCTCGCAGTCACGCAGCACCCGGTCCCCGGGAGTGCTCCACCACAGCGGGCGTACGTACGGCGCACCCGTGCGTCTGGCCAGATGCGCCAGCGTCATGAAGTACGGCAGCAGCCGCCGGCGTCCCGCGAGCGCCACGCGCGCGTGCTCCAGCGTGTCCGTACCGAAGTCCCACGGCTCCCCGTCCCCCGCGCGCAGGCTCGCCCGAGTACGCAACAGCGGCAGATACGAGCCCAGCTGGAGCCAGCGCACATACAACTCGGGCGACGGGGTCCTGCCGAAGCCGCCCACGTCCGGCCCCGAGTACGGCACCCCGCACAGCCCCAGCCCCATGACCAGCGACAGCGACACCCGCAGTCCGGGCCAGCCGGTCGCCACGGCACCGGACGACGTGCCCCCGTACCGCTGCATGCCCGCCCACCCGGACCGGGAGAGGACGAACGGACGCTCCTGGGGTGCCAGCTCCCGCAGCCCCTCGTGCGCGGCCTTCGTCATGCACAGCGCATAGACGTTGTGCGCCTCGCGATGGTCACCGCCCCGCTCGTCGAGCGAGTGCCGGGCCGACCGCGGCAGCGTGGACTCGCCGAACGCCGTGAACGAGGTCGGCTCGTCCATGTCGTGCCAGAACCCCGAGAAGCCCTGCGCCAGCCGCTCCGCGTACAGAGCGCCCCACCACTTGCGCACGCGCGCGTGCGTGAAGTCCGGGTACACCGCCTCCCCGGCGCGCGCGACCCCCTGGACGGACTCCCCGGCGGCGTCCCGGACGAAGGCGTCCAGGGCGTCCCCGCCGTCGTACACGGCGTTCCCCGAGGTGGCCCGGACCGCCGGGTCGACGATCGACACCAGGCGGATCCCGTCCCGGCGCAACTCCTTGGCCAGCCCCGGCAGCCCGGGGAAGCGGCTGCGGTCGACCGTGAACACCTGGTGCTCGTCGTAGTGGCCGACGCCGAGGTGGACGGCGTCGAGCGGCAGACCGTGCTCCTGGTGGCCCGCGACGATCCGCCGGACCTCCCGCTCACCGCCGACCCCCCGGCGCACGTGCTGGTGACCGAGCGCCCAGGCCGGCGGCAACGCGGGCGCACCGGTGAGCGAGGCCCAGGCGAGCAGCACGCGCGCGGGGGTGCCCACCATCACCCAGCAGCGCAGCGGGCCGCCGTCCATCCGCAGTTCGCACCTGCCGGCCCGGTCGTGCCCGGAACCGGCGCCCTCCTCACCCTCCCGCAGAGCCACCGCGCCGTCCCACGAGGTGTCGTGGAACACCAGATGAGTGGCTGCGTCAGCCACGACGAGCTGCACCGGCATGGTGACGTGCAGGGGGTCGTCGCCGGCCGTGAAGGGACGGCCAGGGCCCGTGTTCCACAGCCGGTACGTCCCGTTCCGCAACCGGGGGCCGGACGCCCGCCCTCCCAGCCCGAAGAACCGCGCGTCCGCGGACACCTCCGAGCGCTGCATCCAACGGGCCGGCCCGCCGCCGACGGGCTCCCACCAGCGCGGCGGCAGGTCGCGACGGAGCGTCACTCCTCCCGGGGTGCGCACCTCGACCGCGCCGTGGCGCGAGACCGCGATCGTCACGCGCTCCGCCACGACCCGCCAGCCACCGTCCTTGTCCGGCTCCAGCACCGCCCGCGGATCGGGCTGAGGGCAGCGCCCCGCCAGCGCGTACGACGGCTCGGGACCGGCCCCGTCCCACCCCCAGAACACCGCCCCGTTCATGGTGACGAGGATCCGCAGCTCGGAGCGGCTGAACTGCAGCGTGCCACCGCCCGGACCCGGCTCGGCGCTCTGCACGGGACCGGGCACCCGGGCCCGCTCCACGCCCCGCGGCGGCAGCCCGGCGGCATCGACACGCCTCCTGCGCCACGCGGCCCGCATGGTGCGCAACCTCTGGGCGGCCCCCGCGGAGCCGACCGCCATCATCGAACGCACCACGTCACGACCGTCCATGCTGCTCACCCTGCCATCGACCGCGCCGAGAATGCGTGGCGTTCAACTTCCGTTCACCCTGGCTGGCACCACATCTTCATCACGCGGACTATGTGGGACTCACCCTGGTGCTGAAGTCGATCACATGGCATCGTCCGTGTCAGCCGCGTCACGCGCACAACCCAGCCCGTGCGCGACCGACGCACACCACGCGCACAGTCCGGGAGCCGCCCCATGTCGATCGTGAACCCCCAGCCGCTCTGGCAACCCGATCCGGAGCGTAGTGCCCAGGCGCAGGTCACCAGGTTCCAGGCCTGGGCGGCCGAACGGCACGGAGCCCCGGCCGAGGGCGGCTACCCCGCGCTGCACCGCTGGTCGATGGACAAGCTGGACACCTTCTGGAAGGCCGTCACGGAGTGGTTCGACGTACGGTTCTCCACGCCCTACGCACGCGTGCTGGGCGACCGGTCGATGCCCGGCGCCGAGTGGTTTCCCGGGGCGACGCTGAACTACGCCGAGCACGCGCTGCGCGCCGCCGCCACCCGCCCGGACGAACCGGCCCTCCTCCACGTCGACGAGACCCATGACCCGCGCCCGGTGACCTGGACCGAACTGCGCCGCCAGGTCGGCTCCCTGGCCGCCGAACTGCGCGCGCTCGGCGTACGCCCCGGAGACCGCGTCAGCGGCTACCTCCCGAACATCCCGCAGGCCGTCGTGGCCCTCCTGGCGACCGCGGCCGTGGGCGGTGTCTGGACCTCCTGCGCTCCCGACTTCGGCGCCCGCAGCGTCCTCGACCGTTTCCAGCAGGTCGAACCCGTCGTCCTGTTCACCGTCGACGGCTACCGCTACGGCGGCAAGGAGCACGACCGCCGCGAGACCGTCGCCGAACTGCGCCGCGAACTGCCGACCCTGCGCGCCGTCGTCCACATCCCCCTCCTGGGCACCGAGGCACCTGAAGGCGCACTCGAATGGTCGGCGCTGACCGCCGCGGACGTGGAGCCCGTCTTCGAACAGGTGCCCTTCGAGCACCCTCTGTGGGTGCTGTACTCCTCCGGCACGACAGGCCTGCCCAAGGCCATCGTCCAGTCCCAGGGCGGCATCCTGGTCGAGCACCTCAAGCAGCTCGGCCTGCACTGCGACCTCGGCCCCGAGGACCGCTTCTTCTGGTACACCTCGACCGGCTGGATGATGTGGAACTTCCTCGTCTCCGGCCTGCTCACCGGCACCACGGTCGTCCTCTACGACGGCAGCCCCGGCTACCCCGACACCGGCGCCCAGTGGCGGGTGGCCGAACGCACCGGAGCCACCCTCTACGGCACCTCGGCCGCCTACGTCATGGCCTGCCGCAAGGCGGGCGTCCACCCCTCGCGCGACTTCGACCTCTCCCGGGTGCGGTGTGTCGCCACCACCGGTTCGCCCCTGCCGCCCGACGGGTTCCGGTGGCTGCACGACGAGGTGGGCGACGACCTCTGGATCGCCTCCGTCAGCGGCGGCACGGACGTCTGCTCCTGCTTCGCGGGAGCCGTCCCCACCCTCCCCGTGCACATCGGGGAACTCCAGGCACCCGGCCTCGGCACCGACCTCCAGTCCTGGGACCCCGACGGCCGGCCCGTCGTCGACGAGGTCGGCGAACTCGTGGTCACCAACCCCATGCCCTCGATGCCCGTGCGCTTCTGGAACGACCCTGACGGCAGCCGCTACCACGACAGCTACTTCGACACGTATCCCGGTGTATGGCGTCACGGCGACTGGATCACGGTCACCTCACGCGGCTCCGTCGTCATCCACGGACGCTCCGACTCCACCCTCAACCGCCAGGGCGTCCGGATGGGCTCCGCCGACATCTACGAAGCCGTCGAACGCCTCCCCGAGATCAAGGAATCCCTCGTCATCGGCGTCGAACAGCCCGACGGCGGCTACTGGATGCCCCTCTTCGTGCACCTGGCCCCGGGAGCGGTCCTCGACGACGCCCTGCTGGACCGCATCAAGCGGACCATCCGGGAACAGCTCTCACCCCGTCATGTCCCGGACGAGGTCATCGAGGTCCCCGGCATCCCGCACACCCTGACCGGAAAGCGCATCGAAGTCCCCGTCAAGCGGCTGCTCCAGGGCACCGCGCTGGAGAAGGCGGTCAACCCCGGCTCCATCGACAACCTCGAACTGCTCCACTTCTACGAGGACCTCGCCCGCAAGCGCGCCTGACCCTCCGCCGGGAGGAACCGGTCATCCCCCGTGGGCGGCCACGGACCCGCCGAGCACGCCGGCGAGGTCCGAGGCCGGCCGCCCACCGACCGTCACCACCGCCATCGTCGCAGGACCGGCAGGCTGGGCCACCTTCGACGACTTCATCGCCGTGACCTGCGCATTTCGGCAGGGCGCGGCCCGTGAACGCCCCACCGACCCCCCATTGTCAGTGGCGCCGATTACTGTGAGTGAGAATTGATCGACCATGCACAGGGGGAAACATGGCACTCACCGACGCCCGGACCATGCGACGTGTCCTACGCCGCGAGATCGCCGGAACCATCGGCCTGCTGACCGACGAACACGACTTCCGCGCCATGCTCCGCTACCGCAGCTTCGCATTCGACGATCACGCGACCTACCTGGAACACGTGGAGACCCTCCTCAGGATCCGGGCGACGCAGGGCAGCCACACCACGGTCGCGCTCTTCGACCCGCAGGAGTACGCCGAGTACTGCGCGGCCGCCGACCTCGACCCCGACGACCCCGCCAGCCGCACCCGCTTCACCGCCGAACTCGCGGCCACCGGCCCCACCGTCCCCTACGACGGTGAGCCGCTCAGCGACCTCGTGCCCGCCCTCGTCGACGAGGCCGTCCGACAGGCCACCTGGGAGTACGCGACGACACTCCTCGCCCGCCTCGGCACCTGCGCATCCTGCGGCGAGGACATCGGCCGCGCCGCCCTCGCCCGCGCCTGGCATCTTGTGGCCCGCATCCTCGACACGGCCCCGCCCGGCGACCGGCACCTCGTATGCAGCGTCTCGACCACCCCCGAGACACTCGTCGCCGTCCTCCACGCGGACGACGACACCGACGGGGACACATCGCTCGACGAGGCCGAAGCGCTCGAGTTCACCACGGTCCTGGCCCTCGGCATCGGCACCCGCAGCCCCGGCGGCATCGTCATGAGGACCAGCGCACCCGGCAACCCCGACCGCATCTACGGGTGGCGCCTGCGCGGTGAGGACCTGGTGCCCCTCACCGCGGGCGAGGTCTTCGACGCCTGCTGCACCGACGTGGAGAACGGGGACCTGATCTCCCCGGAGTCCGGCGTCGACTACGGCGAACCGCCCGACCTCCGGACGGACGGGCCGACCCCGGGCCACCGCCACTGAACGACGCGGGGCGCCCCACCCGATGGTGGAGCGCCCCGCACGAACGGCCGACGGCAGGCCCGGTCCGGCTACTCGCCGGACAGCACCGCCCGAGCCGCCTCACGTGCCTCCGCGGCACTGTCCGCGGCCCGAGCCGCGGCGGCGGCCCGCTCGCACTGGGCCAGCGTGTGCTTCGCCAGCGCCGACCGGACATAAGGAAGCGACGCCGCTCCCATCGAAAGAGAGGTGACCCCCAGCCCCGTCAGCACACAGGCGAGCAGCGGGTCCGACGCGGCCTCGCCACAGACACCACAGCTCTTGCCCTCGGCCTTCGCCGCATCCGCGGACAGCGCGACCAGGTCGAGCAGCGCGGGCTGCCACGGATCCTGCAGACGGGACACCGCGCCCACCTGCCGGTCGGCCGCGAAGGTGTACTGCGCGAGGTCGTTCGTTCCCAGCGACAGGAACTCGACCTCCTGCAGGATCGAGCGCGCCCGCAGCGCGGCCGACGGAATCTCCACCATCGCGCCGAACTTCGCCCGCAGTCCCGCCTCGCGACACGCGTCGGCGAACGCCTTCGCGTCGGCGCGGTCCGCCACCATCGGGGCCATCACCTCGAGGTAGACCGGCAGTCCGTCGGCAGCCTTCGCCAGCGCGGTGAGCTGGGTGTGCAGTACGTCGGGGTGGTCCAGCAGCGTCCGCAGCCCGCGCACACCGAGTGCCGGGTTCGGTTCGTCGGCCGGGGTCAGGAAGTCGAGCGGCTTGTCCGCACCGGCGTCCAGGACACGGACGACGACCCGCCCCTCGGGGAACGCCTCGAGAACCTGACGGTAGGCCTCGATCTGCTTCTCCTCGGACGGCGCCTTCTTGCTGTCGTCCAGGAAGAGGAACTCGGTGCGGAACAGTCCGACACCCTCGGCCCCGGCCGCGACGGCGGCAGGCACATCGGAGGGGCCTCCGACGTTCGCCAGCAGCGGGATCTTGTGTCCGTCGGCGGTGGCGCCCGGCCCGGTCGAGGCCGCCAGCGCGGCCTTGCGCTCGGCGGCGGCGGCCCGCAGCTGCGCGCTCTTCTCCTCGCTCGGGCGGACGAAGATCTCACCGGTACTGCCGTCGACAGCGATGGGCGTTCCCTCGGCCAGCTCACCGGCACCGGGCAGCGCCACCACGGCCGGCACCCCGAGTGCCCTGGCCAGAATCGCGCTGTGGCTGGTCGGCCCGCCCTCCTCGGTGACGAAGCCGAGCACCAGGGTCGGGTCGAGCAGGGCCGTGTCGGCCGGGGCGAGGTCACGCGCGACCAGGACGTACGGCTCGTCGCTGTCCGGGACGCCCGGCATGGGCACCCCGAGCAGCCGGGCGACGATACGGTTCCGCACGTCGTCGAGGTCGGCCACGCGACCGGCGAGGTACTCACCCGCGTTCGCCAGCAGCTCGCGGTAGGAGGCGAAGGCGTCGTACACCGCACGCTCCGCGGTGCTGCCGACGGCGATCCGCCGGTCCACGTCCGCCATCAGCTCGGGGTCCTGGGCCATCATCGCCTGAGCCTCGAGCACGGCCTGGGCCTCGCCGCCGGCCAGGTTGCCGCGTGCCATCAGGTCCGCGGCCACCGCCTCGACGGCCTGGCGGGCACGGCCCTGCTCCCGCTCCGCCTCCTCGGCCCGGATCTGCTTGGCCGGCGGTTCGAGGACCGCCGTTCCCATGTGCCGAACCTCGCCGATCGCGACCCCGTGGCTCACGCCGACGCCTCGAAGCGTTGTCTCCATGTCACCCTCTCCGGCTAGTGCGGCGGGTTCCTCCGCCGCGATGTTTGTCCGACTCGCCGTCGTGGGACGGCGCTGACCTCAGTTCCAGACGAAGAGGCTGTCGCCGGTCTTTACGTCGCCGTCCTCGCGGAGTTCGGAGAGAGCCTCAGCCGTGGCCTCCAGTGCCACGATCGGGCACACCGCGGACTTGCCCGCGGCCTCGACGGCGGCAGGGTCCCAGCGGATGACGGCCTGTCCGCACACCACGGTGTCCCCCTTGTTGACCAGCAGCTCGAAGCCCTCGCCGTTGAGCTGCACCGTGTCGATGCCGAGATGGGTGAGAACGCCGTGACCGTTCTCGTCGACGACGACGAACGCGTGCGGGTGGAGGGAGACGACGACGCCGCTCACCGGGGCGACTGCCACCGAAGGCTCACGCACGGGGTCGACAGCGGTGCCCGGGCCGACCATGGCTCCGGAGAAGACCGGATCCGGCACAGCGGCCAGTCCGATGGCGCGTCCTTCGACAGGGGACGTCACGGTGGTCATAAGGAGCCTCCCGGAGGTGGAGCTGCATACGGGCCGTCATTACGGGTGCGGGGCGGCCCACTCGGCAGCAGGTTATGTCATATGAAGTGCCGGTTCCGGATGATACGTACCAATGGTGGTCTAGACCACATCCCGTTTGGATTTGCACCGCCTCGTGGGCCCGGGTAGAGTCGTACTCCTGCTTGGGGATGAGCGGCGCCATGAGGTGCCCTCGCCCGGCGGAACCCAACTTGTCAGATCCTATCTCGGGATCGCCTTCCGCATGCCTGCGGGACGGTGGTCAGGGAGACGGAAAAACGCTGATAGAGTTGGAAACACCGAAGGGAAGCGCCCGGAGGAAAGCCACGAGAGATTCTCTCGGGTGAGTACAAAGGAAGCGTCCGTTCCTTGAGAACTCAACAGCGTGCCAAAAATCAACGCCAGATATGTTGATACCCCGTCTCCGGCCGATCGG
>NZ_JBEOWS010000048.1:0-39983 GCF_040296125.1 Streptomyces sp. NPDC002265
GGACACGGACCCACCCTCCGAGCTCCAGGCCCTGATCGACGCGGTCACCACCGGACACGGCATCGACCTCTACCGCCGGATTTAACGAACTACCGGTAACCGCCTACGGTGCGCGTCACCGTCTGCCTCAAAGTTCCGGTCCACTGGTACTCCAAGTGCTGCGCGCACCGCGCTCGCTGCCGAGTCCGCTTGTCGTGACCCGCTGACGTCGGTCAAAGACGCCGGTCTCCGAGAATGATCAAGGGCCGGTTTCGGATGTCTCCGAAACCGGCCTTGATGTACGACCGTCTCCAGTCGGGACGACAGGATTTGAACCTGCGACCCCTTGACCCCCAGTCAAGTGCGCTACCAAGCTGCGCCACGTCCCGATGCGGTTCCCGCGGCGAACCGCGTGATCACGCGGTCCGTACTTTACCCCACCGCGGGGGCTGCGCCGAAGGGGACGCCCGGCGCGGGACAATCGGTGGCATGAGCAGCACATCGGACGCGGGCGGAGTACGGGACCGGGACAGCGAGGGGCGGGCCCGCAGTGCCCGGCCCCGCGACGGCCTCGGGCGGCCGCTGCCCTACGGCGCGGCGGGCGTGGAGCGCCAGCCCGAGGGTGTCCTGCGCACCCCCGAGCAGACCGTCGCCGAGGCGCAGGCGCTGCTGGACGACGGGAAGCCGTTCCACGCGCACGAGGTCTTCGAGGACGCCTGGAAGTCCGGCCCCGACCGGGAGCGGGCCCTGTGGCGCGGGCTGGCCCAGCTCGCGGTGGGGCTCACGCACGCGGCCCGGGGCAACGCCACCGGCGGGGCACGGCTGCTGCGGCGCGGGGCGGGGGCCGTGGAGGAGTGGGCGGCGGACTCCGGAGCCCGGCCGTACGGGCTGGACCTGCCGGGGCTGAGCGGCTGGGCGCGGGAGCTGGCGGGCGAGGTGGAGGGCGGCCGGGGCGAGGTGGACGCGCGGGAGCGGGCGCCTCGGCTGCGGGGGCGCACTGCCGGGTGATCCGACCCACACCGCCCGGTGCCGGTGCCGTACGGCAGACTCGGGGCGTGCGAAGGATTCATGTCATCGGTATCGGCGCGGGCGACCCCGACCAGCTGACCCTCCAGGCGGTCAGGGCGCTGCAAAGCACGGACGTCTTCTTCATCCTCGACAAGGGCGAGGTGAAGAGCGACCTGACACAGCTGCGCCGGGACATCCTCGACGCGCACCTGCCGCAGGGGACGTACCGCCTGGTGCAGGCGCGCGACCCGGAGCGGGACCGTACCGCGGGCGGTGGCGCGTACTCCCCGGCCGTCGGCGACTGGCGCAGTGCCCGCGCCGGGATCTACGAGCGGCTGATAGCCGAGGAGCTGGGCGAGGACGCCAGTGGCGCGTTCCTGGTCTGGGGCGATCCCGCGCTGTACGACAGCACGATCGGCATCCTGGAGGAGGTGCTCGGCCGGGGCGAGGTCGCCTTCGAGTACGAGGTGGTGCCGGGCATCAGCAGTGTCTCGGCGCTGGTCGCCCGGCACCGTACGGGGCTGAACCGGGTGGCGCGCCCGGTGCAGATCACCACGGGGCGGCGGCTGGCCGAGGGGTTCCCGCAGGACGTGGACGACGTGGTCGTGATGCTCGACGCGCACCAGACCTTCCGGCAGTACGCGGACCAGGACATGGACATCTACTGGGGCGCCTACATCGGCACCCCGGACGAGATCCTCGCCTCGGGCCCGATCGCCGAGGCCGCCCCACGCATCGAACGGCTGCGGGCGGAGGCACGCGAGCGCAAGGGCTGGATCATGGACACCTATCTGCTGCGCCGCAATCCCGACGCGCGGTAGGCACCCGCCCACGGCACTCGGCAGCCCCGGCGCCCGGGTGCCTCGGACCGCAGGTGACCGGCACCCGGAAGCCACGGGCCGCGGGCCGAAATCCGGGTGCCGGGTGCGGCAGCGGTCGCCATACTCGGGGCATGTCCCCGACCCCCGTCCGCTTCCACGATCCCGGTGTCACCGACGACCACTTCAGGTTGTGGGCGCTGGTGCGCTGTCCGCGCTGCGAGCGGGTCGCCCACTTCGAGTGGCGGACGGGCGCCGCCGCGGACGGGCAGGGCCGGTGCCGTTCGCAGCAGCGGGTGGTGTGCCGGTGTCCTGCGGCCTGTCGCGGGTCTCGGGCCCGGGAGGCGGCTGGATCCGGCCGGCTCTGTGGCTGGAGACCACCACCCGGCACGGCACGATCTGGGCGTACAACCTCGAACACCTCGACCTGCTCCGGCGGTTCGTGGCCGCGTCGCTGAGGGAGCGGGTGCCCTGGTACGAGCACGGGCGGAAGATGACGTACGTGGCCCGGCTGCCCGCCTGGATCAAGAGCGCCAAGAACCGGGACGAGGTGCTGCGCGCCATCGACCGGCTGCGGGCCTCGGTGGTCAGCGCGGACCCGGGTCCGGCCGGTCGAGGTCCGGCCGGTCGAGGCCCAGCCGGTCGAGGACCCCGGCGACATCGGGCACCGGCGTAACGCCCTCGGGCAGCGCGGGCCGTCGTACGACCACCACCGGCAGCCTCAGCTCACGGGCGGCCGTGAGCTTGGCCTCCGTGGCCGCTCCCCCGCTGTCCTTCGTCACGAGCACGTCGATCCGGTGCGCGCGCAGCAGCCGGGACTCCTCGGCCAGGGTGAACGGTCCGCGCGCCGACAGCACGACCGTGTCCGGTGGCATCGGCGGCTCGGGCGGCTCCACCGACCGTACGACGAAGTGGAGTTCCGTCAGTCGCGCGAAGGCCGCGAGGCCCAGTCGCCCGGTGGTCAGCAGGACCCGTCGGCCGATCCCGGGCAGCAGGTCCGCGGCCGCCTCCAGGGAGTCGACGGGGTGCCAGCGGTCCTCCGGGCCGGGCCGCCAGCCCGGGCGGCGCAGCACGACCAGCGGCAGCCCGGTGGCCGCGGTGGCGCGGGCCGCGTGAGCGGTGATGCCGGCGGCGAAGGGATGGGTGGCGTCGGCCACGGCGTCCACCCGGTGCTCGCGCAGCCAGTCGGCGAGTCCCTCCGCCCCGCCGAACCCCCCGATCCGTACGTCTCCTTCGAGCGCCGCCGGACGGGACACTCGTCCGGCGAGGGAGGTGGTCACCCGTACCCCGGGGCGCGCCGCGAGGTCGGCGGCGAGGAGGCGGGCCTCGGTGGTACCGCCGAGGACCAGGATGTGCGTGGACATGGCGACGAGCCTACGGGGCCGCCGGTCCGCCTATCCGGCAGGCGGGCGTCCCGGTAAGTGGTCCGCCGGGTGGGTGGTGTCCGCGGGCCCTGGGCGGCCGCGGTCGCTATCGTCCCCCCATGGAGTCAGTGCGTGCCGTCCTGGTCGACATCGACGGTGTGCTCACCGTGTCGTGGCAGCCGCTGCCGGGCGCGGTCGAGGCGCTGCGCAGGATCCGCGAGGCTGGCCTCGGGGTCGTGCTGGTGACCAACACGACCTCCCGGACCCGGGCGTCGATCGCGGCCGTCCTCGGGGACGCGGGGTTCCCGGTCACCGCCGAGGACGTGCTCACCGCGCCCGCCGCCACCGCCGCCCATCTCGCCGAACGGTCGCCGGGTGCCCGCTGCGCGCTGCTGAACTGCGGGGAGATCGGGGAGGACCTCACGGGCGTCACGGTGCTCGACGACGGTGACACCGGCACGGTGCCGGACGTGGTGATCGTCGGGGGTGCGGGTCCCGGCTTCGACTACGCCGCCCTGAACCGGGCGTTCGCCCATCTCCAGCAGGGGGCGCGACTGGTCGCCATGCACCGCAATCTGTACTGGCGGACGGACCAGGGGCTGCAACTGGACTCCGGGGCGTTCCTGCTGGGGCTGGAGGCTGCGGCGCGGACGGAGGCCGAGGTCACCGGGAAGCCGTCGCACGCGTTCTTCGAGGCCGCGCTGGCCCGGCTCGGCGCCGCTCCCGGCGAGGCGCTGATGGTGGGCGACGACATCGAGTCGGACGTACTGGCGGCCCAGCGCGCCGGTCTGACCGGGGTCCTGGTGCGGACCGGCAAGTACCTTCCGGAGACCCACCGGGACGCGAGCGGCACCCCGGACCATGTGATCGACTCGTTCGCGGACCTGCCCGGCCTGCTGGGGCTGTAGCCGCCGGACGGCGGGCCGGGACAGCGCCGTCTATCGCAGCAGGAGCTGTACGCCGCCCACGACCGTCGCGGCGATCACCAGCCGTTCGAACAGCCGCTGGTTGATCCTTTTCGCGGCCCAGGTGCCGAACACCGCGCCGGGCACGACGAACACCGCGAGCGCCGCGTCCAGGAGCAGGGAGCGGCCGTCGATCAGGCCGAGGCCCACGCTGAAGGGCACCTTGCCGACGTTCACGATCAGGAAGAAGAAGGCCGAGGTGCCCAGGAAGCCCAGCTTCCGGAAGCCTGCCGACAGCAGGTACAGCGACATCACCGGGCCGCCCGCGTTGGCGACCATGGTCGTGAAGCCGCCGAGCACTCCGTACGAGCGGGCCTTGAGCCGGCCCGCCCGGCCGGTGACCGCGTCCGGTTCGTCCCGCCCGTCCGCTGCCTCCGCTGCGTCCGTCGCCTCCGCCACGTCGGACCTGCGGCGCCGCCACACCGTCACCCCGGCCATCAGCAGCAGGATCGCGCCGATCGAGGTCCGTACCGCGCCGTCGTCGGCCCACTCCAGGAACAGGGTGCCGAGGACCACGCCCGCCACCACCGCCGGGAACAGTTTCAGCAGCGTGGGCCAGTGGGCGTGCCGCCGATAGGTGCGGACGGCGAGCAGGTCGCCGACGATCAGGACCGGCAGCAGCACGCCGGTGGAGGCGCGGGCGGGCAGCACCGCCGCGAAGATCGCGAGGCTGACCGTGTTGGCCCCGCTGACGGCCGTCTTCGAGAAGCCGACCAGCAGCGCCGCGAAGGCGAGGGCGGCGAACTCCCAGCCGGATATGTGCCAGAGCGTCATCGTGTTCATGCGGAGGCCGATGCTATGCGCACGCAACCCGTACCCGTAAGCGCGGCCTCAGGCGTGAGTACCGTCCCACACGCCAGCACCGTCTCACACGTCAGCACCGACCCAGCGGGCACCGCACCGCCGGACGCCCACCGGGCGCCGCACCGCCGGACGCCGCCCGGCCGGACGTCGCGTCAGTGGCGCTCGACCAGTACCGCGCTGCCCTGTCCGACCCCGACGCACATGGTGGCCAGGCCGCGCTGTGCCCCGGTGCGGCGCATCCGGTGGAGCAGGGTGGTGAGGATGCGGGCGCCGGAGCAGCCGAGCGGGTGGCCGAGGGCGATGGCGCCGCCGGTGGGGTTGACGAGCTCGGGGTCGATGCCGAGTTCGTCGACGCAGGCGAGGGCCTGGGCGGCGAACGCCTCGTTGAACTCGGCCTCCTGGAGGTCGCCGATCGACCAGCCGGCCCGGGCGAGCACCTTGCGGGTGGCGGGGACCGGCCCGATGCCCATCACATCGGGGTGGACTCCCGCCGAGCCGCCCGCCACATAGCGGCCGAGCGACTCCAGGCCGAGCTCCTCCAGTGCCTCCTCGCTGACCAGGAGCAGGCCCGCGGCGCCGTCGTTCATGGGTGAGGCGTTGCCTGCGGTGACCGTGCCGCCCTTGCGGAAGACGGGCTTGAGTCCGGCCAGCCGCTCGTAGGAGGTGTCCTCGCGGATGCATTCGTCGGCGTCGACGACCACGCCGTCCGCCCGCCGCACCGGCAGGAGTTCGTCGTCGAAGTGGCCGTTCTTGCGGGCCTCGGCGGCGAGCCGGTGGCTGCGCAGGGCGAACTCGTCCTGCCGCTCGCGCGGGACGCCGTACCGTTCGGCCACCTCCTCCGCCGTCTCGCCCATCGACAGCAGGCCGTGCAGGTCCTTCATCGCGGGGTTGACCAGGCGCCAGCCGAGCCGGGTGTCGACGGTCTCGATACGGTGGGGCAGGGCCTCGTCGGGGCGCGGCAGCACGAAGGGGGCCCGGCTCATCGACTCGGAGCCGCCCGCGAGGACGATCTCGGCCTCGCCCGCGGCGATGGTGCGGGCCGCGGTGGTGACGGCCTCCAGGCCGGAGGCGCACAGCCGGTTCACGGTGGCGCCCGGCACGGACTCGGGCAGGCCGGCGAGCAGGGCGGCCATCCGGGCGACATTGCGGTTGTCCTCACCGGCCTGGTTGGCGGCACCCCAGTAGACGTCGTCGATGCGGGCCGGGTCGAGCGCGGGCACGTCGGCGACCAGCCCGCGGATCACGGTCGCGGCGAGGTCGTCGGGCCGTACGGCGGACAGGGAGCCGCGCAGCTTGCCGATGGGGGTGCGGCGGGCGGCCGCGAAGTGGACGGGGCGCACGACAGGACTCCTGACCGTCATCGCCGGGCCGACGGGCCGGACCGCCGGGTATCCGACTGACGGGCACCGGGGCCGACACCGGGCATCGACTTAATTAGCACTGCTAGTTTTAGATGATAGACCGCCGCCCGGCCACCTGGGAAGATCCTCCCGAGATCTTCGCCGACCCGACCGGAGGAGTCATGGCCGACACCCGCGAGCACGTCCTCGACGGCACCCGGGGCAGGATCGTCGCCCGCGAGTGGCCGCACGAGCGGCCGCGGTACCTCGCGCTCCTGGTGCACGGCTACGGCGAGCACATCGGCCGGTACGAGGGCGTGGCCGCGGCTCTCGTGGCGCACGGCGCGGCCGTCTTCGGGCCCGACCACCAGGGGCACGGCAGGTCGGCGGGCGAGCGTGTGCTGATCGAGGACTTCGAGGACGTCGTCGACGACGTGCGGGCCGTGGCCGCACTGGCCGCGGCCGCCTACCCGGACCTGCCCCTGGTCGTGGTGGGGCACTCCATGGGCGGTCTGATCGCCGCCCGGTACGCGCAGCGCCACGGGGACACGGTCGCCGCACTGGTGCTGTCCGGGCCGGTCATCGGGGCGTGGCGGACGCCGGGCCTGCTGCTCGCCCACGACGAGATCCCGGACGTCCCCGTCAGCCCGGCCGCGCTCTCCCGCGACCCGGCCGTCGGCGTGGCGTACGCGGCGGATCCCCTGGTCTGGCACGGCCCGATGAAACGGCCGACGCTGGAGGCGTTCGTACGGACCCTGGAGACCGTCGCGAAGGGCGGAGACGTCGGCCGGCTGCCGCTGCTGTGGCTGCACGGCACCGACGACCGGCTCGTCCCGCTCGTCGGCAGCCGGATCGGGGTCGAGCGACTCAGCGGCGTGAACCGGGTCGAGCGGATGTACCCGGGCGCCCGGCACGAGGTGTTCCACGAGACGAACCGGGCCGAGGTGCTCACGGACCTCGTCCACTTCCTGGACGGCGCGCTCACCGGCTGACGGCCCCCGGCTGCTCCCAGGCAGCGCGCTCACCGCCTGACGGCCCCCGGCTGTTCCCAGGCGGCGCGCTCACCGCCTGACGTGCCCCGGCCGACCCCGACCGGCACACCCCGCGTCCGCCACGGCGCGGTCGGCCCAACGCACCGCCCGCAACCCCGGCGCGGTCGGCGCCACGCACCGCCCGCGACCACGGCGCAGCCGGCGTCAGGTGCCGAGCCGGCTCAGTGCGGCCGACACCAGTGTCCGTACGCCGGGTACCAGCACCGAAGGGTCGGGAGCGAACAGCGGGCTGTGGTTGCCCGGCACCTCGGCGATCTTCGCGGCGAGGTCCTCCCCGGGCGCCGCCTCCCACACGTCGGCCGGGGTCGAGGTCACGAACCAGTAGTCGTACGGCACTCCGGGCGGCGCCAGCAGGGAGAAGTCCTCACTGCCCATCGCCGGGCCGAAGTCGAACACCATGGCCTCGCCGAAGAGTTCACGGTGGACGGCCGCGATCTCCGCGTCGAGGGCGGCGTCGTTGACGGTGTTCGGGTAGCCGGCCCGGACCGTGATCCCGGGCGGCCGCGGGCAGCCCGCCGCCGCGCATTCGCCCTCGGCGATGCGCCGCACGGCCGCGAGGATCCGCTCGCGCACCACCGGGTCCTGGGTGCGCAGGTTCAGCGCGAGCCGGGCCTCGGCGGGGATGATGTTGCGCTTCGTGCCGGCGTGGAACATGCCGACCGTCAGGACGGCCGGGTCCTTCGCGGCGATCTCCCGGGAGACGACCGTCTGGAGCCGGGTGACGACGTACGCGGCGGTCACCACAGGGTCGACCGTGGACTCGGGGCGCGAGCCGTGCCCGCCGACCCCGTGCACGACGATGTCGACGTCGTCGGAGGCGGACATGATCAGGCCCGGGGTGTGGGAGTAGAAACCGGCCAGGCCCGGCGCGACGTGCTGGCCGAGCAGGACGTCGGGGCGCGGGAAGCGTTCGTGCAGCCCGTCGGCGACCATCGCGCCCGCCCCGCCGCCGGACTCCTCGGCGGGCTGTCCCACCACGACCAGCGTGCCCGACCAGGTCTCCCGGGCGGCCGCGAGCGCCTCGGCGGCGCCCACCAGCCAGGTGATGTGCAGGTCGTGGCCGCAGGCGTGCATCACGCCGTCGACGGTGGAGGCGTAATCGAGACCGGTGGCCTCCTGCACGGGCAGCGCGTCCATGTCGCCGCGCAGCCACACCACCGGTCCGTCCCCGTTGGCGAGGACGCCGACGACACCGGTGCCGGCGACGCCTTCCGTCACCGTGTACCCGGCCGCCCGCAGCCGCCGGGCGAGCCGGTCTGCGGTGCGATGCTCCTTGAAGGACAGTTCGGGGTGCCGGTGCAGGTCCCGGTAGAAGTCCTCCAGTTCACCGGACTTCAGCCCGGAGGTCAGGTCCTGGGCGAGGCGGGCGACGGCGGCCGGTTCGGTCATGCTGCTCTGCTCCCTCGGGTCGCGGGTCCAGGAGCTCACCTTGGCACAGGACCGGTGCCCCGCGGCTACGAAGCCGGCTCGCCCTTTACCGGGAGGTCCAGCATCCGTACGACGGTGCGCAGGACGCCGTTGTCGTTGTTGGAGGGGGCCAGGTGCCGGGCACGGCGCACCACCTCGGGGTGGGCGTTGGACATGGCGAACGACCACTCGGCGGTGTCCAGCATCTCCAGGTCGTTGAGGTAGTCCCCGAACACCATGGTCTGCGCGGGCGTGATGCCCAGGTCGCGCTGGAGCCGGCGGACGGCGGCGCCCTTGTCGGCGGTGCGGTTCATCACGTCGACCCAGTGCTCGCCGGAGACCACGACCTGGTGGGAGCGGGCGAACGGCTCCAGCGCGGGTGCGACGGTGCGCTCGGCCGACCCGAAGGCGAACAGGGCCACCTTGATGATGTCGTCGTCGACGGCGGTGACGTCCTCGACGATGCGGTGCTCCAGGTAGTACCGGCGCACCTCGGCCAGGAACGCCTCGTCGGCCCGCTCGACGTAGGCGGCCCTCTTGCCGCACAGGATCGCGCCCATGTCGACGCCGTCGGCCACGAGCCGGCGCGCGGTGTGTGCGATCCCGTGGGCGACGGCGGGATCCAGCGGGTCGGAGCTGAGCTCGACGCCGTCACGGACGACGTACGTGCCGTTCTCCGCTATGAACACCATGCCCTCGGCCACCTCGGCGAACTCCCGCGCCAGGGTGGCGTACTGGCGGCCGCTGGCCGGGCTGAACAGCACGCCCCGCTCGCGCAGCAGCGCCAGCACCTCCCACAGCCCGTCCGGCACGCGCTTGTCGTCGTCCAGGAGCGTGCCGTCCATGTCGGTGACGACGAGCCGGATGTCCGCACGGGCCTCGCCGGCCGGGTGCTCGGTGGGTATGTCGAGGGGCGCGCGGGAGTACGGCATGTCCTGGCTTTCCACTGTGGGGGGAATTGTCCTCCATCCTACCGGGGCACCCTCCAGGGCCGTCCCGCCCCCTGGACAGAGCACCGCCCGGCGGATTCCCGGGACAGGCCGATTTCCGGGACAGGCCGATTTCCGGGACAGGCCGATTTCCGGGACAGGCCGATCATCGGACGGCACAATGGCGGGAGTGTCCACCGATGCGCCTTTTCCCGGTGATCCCCGAGGGGGCCCGCGCGGACCGCGGCCTCCGGGGCGGGCCGGCCCGCAGGACCGGATGCGCCGCCCCGCTCGCGGTGGCACGCCGGCCCCGACTCCCCGGACGCGGTACCGCAGTTCCGCGCGGTGGCCGTGAAACCCTGACGCGAGACGCTGACGTGAGACACCGAGCCGGCCGAGTCCGTCGAGGAGGACGTCCATGACCACCCTTGCCGATCCCGTCCCCGGCGGGCGTCCCGGTGACGTCGAGCGGGCCACCGCGCTCGCGGCCGAGCTGACCGGGCGGGGCGTGCACGGTGTCGTGCTGGCCTACGTCGACACCGCGGGCATCACCCGGGTGAAGACGGTCCCGACCGCGAAGCTGGCCTCCGCGACGGCCTGGGGCGTCGGGATGTCACCGGTGTTCGACACCTTCCTGGCCGACGACCGCATCGTCACCACCGACGTCCTCGGCTCCCCGGACGGCGATCTGCGCCTCTACCCCGACCTCGACCGGCTGGTCGTGCTGGCCGCGCAGTCCGGCTGGGCGTGGGCCCCGGTGGACCGGATCACCCAGGACGGCGAACGGCATCCGGGGTGCAGCCGTACGCTGCTGCGCCGGACCGTGGCCCGCGCCGAGCGGGACAGCGGGCTCACCTTCCGGGCGGCCGTCGAGATCGAGTGGGCGGTCGGCCTGGGCACGGAGCCCGACGGGGAGTTCCGGCCCGCGGTGTCGGGCCCGGCCTACGGCGCCGTCCGGCAGGTGGAGCTGAGCGACTTCACCGCCGAACTGCTGGCGGCGTTCGCGGCGCAGGGCGTGGAGGTCGACCAACTCCATCCCGAG
The DNA here is from genome assembly GCF_040296125.1 of Streptomyces sp. NPDC002265. NCBI lineage: Bacteria > Bacillati > Actinomycetota > Actinomycetes > Kitasatosporales > Streptomycetaceae > Streptomyces > Streptomyces sp. NPDC002265. Next base: position 10,709 of record NZ_JBEOWS010000048.1, read on the forward strand.
TACGCGGCGGGGCAGTTCGAGGTCTCCGTGGGCGCGCTCGACCCGGTGGCGGCCGCCGACCGCAGTGTGCTGGTGCGGCAGACGATCCGGGCGGTGGCCCAACGGCACGCGCTGCGGGTCTCCTTCGCCCCGGCGGTCCTCGCCGAGGGCGTCGGCAACGGCGGCCATGTCCATCTGTCCGCCTGGCGCGACGGGGTCAACCTGCACTCCGGCGGCGACCGCAGACACGGCATGACGGCCGACGCGGAGGCGTTCGCGGCCGGACTGCTCGCCCGGCTCCCGGCCCTCACCGCGGTCACCGCGCCGAGCCCGGTGAGCTATCTGCGCCTCAAACCGTCCCAGTGGGCAGGGGTGTTCACCGCCTGGGGCCTGGAGACACGGGAGGCGGCGCTGCGCGTCGTCAGGGGGACGGCGGGACAGCGCGCCCGGAGCGCCAACCTGGAGATCAAGCCCGTGGACCTGGCCGCCAACCCCTATCTCGCCCTCGCCGCCCTGATCGCCGCCGGGCTCGACGGTACGGCGGTGGGCGCAGAGCTGCCCGAGGAGATCACCGGGGACCCGGCCGGGCTCGGCGCCGAGGAGGCGGCCGCCCGGGGCGTGCGCCGGCTGCCGGTGTCGCTGGCGGAGGCGGTCGCCGAGTTCCGCAAGGACGAGGTGCTGCGCACGGCCCTGGGCCCGGTCCTGGCCGACGCGGTGATCGCCGTACGCGAGGGGGAGATCGCGGCCGCCGAGGGGCTGGACGACGCACGGCTGGCCGCCGCCTACCGCTGGAAGTACTGACGTGGACGGCCGCACCGGCCCGGTGCACGAGGCGCTCGCCGCGCTGCCCCTGACGGACCATCACTGTCACGGGGTGCTCACCGGCACTCCGGCCGCCGGGGACTTCGAGTCGCTGCTCACCGAGGGCGATGCCTGGCCCGGCAGCGGGATCTCGCCCTTCGACACGCCGGCCGGTGTCGCCGTACGACGCCACTGCGCACCCCTGCTGGACCTGCCCCGGCACGTCGGTGCCGAGGAGTACCTGCGCCGGCGCGGCGAACTCGGCGCGCCGGAGGTGAACCGCCGGTTCCTGGCCGCTGCGCACACGGACGTGTTCTGCGTGGACACCGGCTTCGCCCCGCCCCCCCTCACCACCCCGGCCGAGCTCGCCGCGGCCGCCGGGGCGGGCGCGGTGGCGTACGAGGTGGTCCGGCTGGAGAGCGTCGCCGAGGCGGTGGTGGCCGGCGGCGTGGAGCCGGACGGGTACGCGCAGGCGTTCCGGTCGGCCGTGGAGGCGGCCGTGCGGCGGCCGGGCGTGGTGGCGGTGAAGTCGGTGGCCGCCTACCGCACGGGCTTCGACCTGGACCCGGCGCGGCCCACGGCGGCGGAAGTCACCGCCGCGGCCCGCCGCTTCACGGCGGACGGCGGACGGCTGGCCGATCCGGTCCTGATGCGTCATCTGCTGTGGACCGCCGTCGACCTCGGTCTCCCGCTCCAACTGCACACCGGTTTCGGCGACAACGACATCCGCCTGCACCGGGTGGATCCCAGCCTGCTCACCGACTGGCTCCATCAGGTGGCAGGCACGATCCCGGTACTGCTGCTGCACTGCTGGCCCTACCAGCGTCAGGCCGGCTATCTGGCGGCCGTGTTCGAGCAGGTGTACCTGGACGTGGGGCTCACCCTCCACCATGTCGGCCCGCTGCGGGCGCGCGCGGTGCTGGAGGAGGCGCTGGAGCTCACTCCCGCGCGCAAACTCCTGTACAGCTCGGACGCTTATGGTGTGGCCGAGTTCTACTGGCTGGGCGCGCTGGCGTTCCGCCGGGGGCTGGCCGAACTGCTCCAGGCCCGGGTGGACGCCGACGAACTGAGCCTGCCCGACGCGCTGCGGTTCGCGCGGTGGGCGGGAGCCGACAACGCCCGCCGGGTCTACCGGTTTTCCGACGGCCACTGAAAGTATGATCAAGCAATGTCTGACATGACCGAAACCACGCCCGGTTGGCTGAGTTCCGACGACCTCGAACAGGCGCGTGCCCGCATGCCGATCCTGTACGTCGAGGCCGTGCCCGTCCGCGTCGACGACAACGGAGAGGTCGTCAGCATCGGACTGCTGCTGGGCATCGGCCCGGACGGCACGGTCAGCCGGACCCTGGTGTCCGGCCGGGTGCTGCACCACGAGCGCCTGCGGGACGCCCTGCTGCGTCATCTGGAGAAGGACCTGGGCCCGGTGGCCCTGCCTCGGGTCCCGGTGTCGATGCAGCCGTTCACCGTCGCCGAGTACTTCCCGACGCACGGTGTCACGCCGTATCACGACCCGCGCCAGCACGCGGTGTCCCTCGCCTACATCGTCCCGGTGACCGGCGACTGCCGGCCTCGCCAGGACGCCCTGGACCTGGTCTGGTTCAGCCCGCAGGAGGCGGCGTCGCCCGCGGTGCAGAGCGAGATGCCGGGCGGCCACGGCTTCCTGCTGCGGCAGGCGCTCGCGCACGTGGGTCTGTCGGCGTCCTGACCGCGACGCCGCCCGTCCCGGCCCGCCGGGACGGGCGAGGAACCTGCCCCGGGCGGCCGGGATGGGTGCGCGCGGTGTCCCGGGCGGCCGGGTCGGTGCGCGCGGTGTCCGGTCAGTGCAGGTCGGCGGGTGCGGGGCCGGTGGGCGTGGGGCCGGCGTCGAGGAAGCCGCCGGACTGGTGCTGCCAGAGTTTCGCGTAGGCGCCCTGCGACGCGAGCAGCTCCTGGTGGGTGCCCTGCTCGACGATGCGTCCGCGGTCGAGGACGACGAGCCGGTCCATCGACGCGACCGTGCTCAGCCGGTGCGCCACCACCAGCGCCGTACGCCCCTCCATGAGCTGCCACAGCGCCTCCTGGACGAGGATCTCGCTCTCGGAGTCCAGGGCGCTGGTCGCCTCGTCGAGGAGCAGGATCGGGGCGTCGCGCAGGATGGCGCGCGCGAGGGCGACGCGCTGGCGCTGTCCCCCGGACAGCTTGACCCCGCGCTCGCCCACCATGGTGTCGAAGCCGTCCACCAGGGCGTCGGCGAACTCCGTGACGTGCGCCGCCTCGGCCGCGCGGCGGATCTCGGCGTCGGTGGCGTCCGGCCTGGCGAAGGCGATGTTGTCGCGCAGCGAGCGGTGGAACATCGCGGGGTCCTGCGGTACGTAGGCGATCAGGCCGCGCAGGTCGGCCTGGCGCAGCCTGCTGATGTCCTGACCCCCGATCAGGATCCGGCCCGCGTCGATGTCCGTCATCCGCAGCAGCAGCCGGGTCAGGGTGGTCTTGCCCCCGCCGGACCGGCCGACGAGACCGAGCCTCGTCCCGTTGGGCACGCACAGGTCGAGGCCCTCGAAGAGCGGCGCCGCGCCGCGGTGTCCGAAGGTGACCTTCTCGAAGTGCACGTCGGCGGGCCGGGCCGCCAGGGGTTCCGGTGTCTGCGGGTCGAGCACGGTCGGCGGGGTGAGCAGCAGTTCGGTGAACTGCGCGGCCTCGGTCAGCGAGCTCTCCAGGCGGCGGTAGATCTGATTGAAGTCGAACATGATGCGGGTGGCGTTTGAGTAGTAGGTGAAGGTGACGACGACCGTCTCCACGTCGTGCCCGCCGCCGAGCGCGACCGCGAGCAGCAGGCCCAGCGCGTTGGTCAGCACGGACATCGGCGCGACCAGCGTGTCGATGCGCAGGTTGCCGTAGTCCCAGGAACGCAGGGTGAGCCGCCTCGACTCCGCGACACGGGAGCGGTGTTCGGCGGCCTCGCGCTCCTCGGCGGCGAACGCCCGGACCGTGTCCATGTTCATCAGGCTGTCGGCGACATGGCCCGAGACCCGGGCGCTCGCCTCCTCGCGCAGGTCGACGAGCCGCTGGCGGCGGCGGATCAGCGGGACCACGCACAGCGCCGTCGTCGCGATCATCGCCAGGAGCCCGACGACGAGCAGCGGTTCGTAGCGCCACAGCACCACCGACCCGAAGAGCAGGGGCACGAAGCTCCCCATGACCTGGAAGGTCATGGTGTCGACGAACTCCTCGAAGCGGGAGGCGAAGCTCAGCACCCGCTTGGTCAGCGACCCGGCGAAGTTGTCGTGGAAGAACGCGGCGTCCTTGGCGAACAGTTCACCCATGCCGACGATGTACAGGTGCTCGATGCCGAGCGCGTCGAGGCGGTTGAGACAGTGCAGGCCGATGCGCCACAGCGTCTCCGCGAACAGCAGGACGCCGCCGAAGGCGAGCACGTACGGCAGCGTCGAACCGATGCCGACGCCCCCGTCACCGGCGATCCGCCCGACGAGCCTGGCGACGACCAGCGGCGCGATGTAGTTGAGGCCGATGTTGCCCAGCGCCGGAAGCAGCATCCCGGGCACCGCCAGCCGCCGGAGCCGGAGCGTCTCCCTTGCGTAGTGGCGAAGGGCGAGGAGCACCGGGCCCCTGCCCGGCCTGGCCTTGCGCGATTCGGGCGATCCCATGCCATCCTCGTGAGGTCCGGTCGGGCTGGTCAGGACTCGCAGTGTCCCGCGACGGACACGAACGGTCCAAGGGGTTTTTTCCGGACAAGGACGACTGACGGACGACTGACGCCCTGCGCACGCCTTGTGCCGTTTCGCCTGGTCCGGAAGGTACCCTCTCCGAGCCTGGCGGCCGGACCGGTCGACGCGTTCACCGGGCTCGATCGGATCTCGCCGCTGGACGGTTCTTCACCACCGCGTCGAGCTCCAGGCCGAGGACCTGTTCGCCGTTCTGGTTGACCAACTCGCCGTGAATCCGCGCCATCGCATTCCTCGCGCGAGGTGACACCCGATCGACACCAGACACCTCCATCGAAGAGGACAGCCTTCGCCGAAGCAGCGCGGACGGCCTCGTCGAGGGTCGGTGGGAGTGCGGCCGACACGTCGACGGCCTCGCTGATGCAGCGGTAGACCGTGCTCGTCCCGACCCCGATGGGAGCACCAGAAGTCGAGTCACCCGTACGGCAGGCCCGGCGTGCAGCGGCCCGGCCGGACCTGAAGCCTAGGATCCGACACTGGACTCAGCAGGACACCACCCACCCTTGACGCGTGTGGTCGGCCCCTTCCCACGACCGAGGGAGTCGCGATGTCGCACGGCTTCGGCAGAACCCGGTGGCGGCGCTTCGCGGTGGTCCTGCTGCCCAGCGTCGGGGTCTGCACGGCCCTCGGCATCGCCATGGCCCAAGGGGCACTCGCCGCCTCGTTCCTCATCTCCGGCCAGCGTTTCCAGGTCACGGCGGACAAGCTGACCGTCCGCGGCCTGAGCATCTACCCCATGGTCGACGTGTCGAAGAAGCACGACCTCGTCCCCGTCCTGGTCACCGGATTCCGGCACGCGGAGATCAGCGGCCTGTGTCAGGCGGCCGTACTCGACCTCCCAGTGGTGGGCACCCACACCCTGACCCTGACCGGCAGCGACGAGCGCCCGACGGAAGCCACGAACATGTTCCTCGACACAACGTTCGAGGCGGCCGGCCAGGCGAACTTCAGGAACATCGACATCGGCATCGCGCAGGGTGAGATCACCAAGGGCCCGGTCGATCCGGGCGACCGGAGCTCACGCTTCTTCGACCCCAGCGGCTTCGGACAGCAAGCCTCGTCGGCCACCCTGACCGACGTCAGCGTGACCTCGGTCGCGCTCTCCGCCGCCACCTTCGACGTGCCCGGCCTGCGCGTACGGTTCGATCGCGGCCACCGCGACTGCCCCTGACCCCGGGCCCGCCCCGGCACGCCTTCGCCCCCCCCGGTACCTCGCACGGTTGCCGTCCGCGACCTCACCCCCGATCAGGACTCGATGTTGATCCCCCGTTTCCTCGCCGGACGCCCCGGCCTCCGCGCCACCGCGGCCCACTCCCGGCTCAGGTTCCGCGCCTGGCGTGGCGAACGACCCTTCTGGGCCGGGCTGTTCACCATCAACGCGGGCCCGCCCATCCTCTACTGGCCCTACGCGCACCTCGACCTGGGCGGCATCCCACTCGCCCTGTCGACCACGTCCGGCGCCGGATCCTTGATCATCGGAACCCTGCTCATGGCCCTCGGCCTCAGCCTCTGGCTCCGCCCTCACCAACGGGTGTTCGCCGGTCTCGCCACCCTCCTGCTCGCTCTCGTCTCCTTCCCCGTCGCGAACCTCGGCGGCCTGTTCCTCGGACTGTTCTCCGGCCTCATCGGCGGCTCCCTGGCCCTCGCGTGGCTCCCGCCGGATCCCACCGAGCCGGCCACTGCAACTGTCAGCCACACGCCCGTGAGCGCCACGGCAGGAGACAACACCTTTGACACCTGACGGCCACCGCGTACCGCCCACCACCGCCCTCGGCACTCACCGTCCGGCCAGCCCTGCTCCGGCCGCTCCCCTGCGGCTCGGCCGTGTCCCGCAGCCCCTCGCCTGCGTACTGGCGGCAGTTGTGGTACCCCTGGCTCTGCACCTGCCCACGTCCCGTCCCTCCGGCTCTCCCTCCCCTGTCAGCAGCGCGAACACGTCCGCGGCACCGACGTCGCCCGCCGTCCCCCCGCCGACGGCACCGAGCGGAACGGCAACCCCTGCGAACACTCTCCTGGGCGCCGTCACCGCTCCGTCGTCGCTCCCCACTCCCAGGGCGGCGCCGGTAGACGTGATTCCACCGTCCGTCGGCACCGGGCGAGCCATCAAGGCCGTGGCACCGGGCGCCCCACTGCCGGTCCGCCTCGCGAACGCCTCCTGGAAGCTACGCGCCACCCGGCTCGTGCTGCGAACCCTCACCTTCCGCGGTGTCGTCACCGTACGCGGCAGGTCGGGATCCGTCCGGATGCTGCGCTTCACGGCACGGTCGGTGGACGCCGTCGGCCTCGACGTGACCGTACGCCAGGGCGGCACGACACTGCGACTGCGCGCCAGGGAAGCCGCCACATCCACCCTCAAAGGCCGCGGCAACGGTGTGGTGACCCTCTACCTCCGTGAACTGACCGGCACCGTCGCGGCGCGCGCCGGTACCCCGCTACCGCCCCGCGGCGCCGTCACCGTCACACCCGACGCCATCCCGAGCTGGCTCACGAATCAACCTGCACCCGCCCGGACGCTCACCCTGACCGGTGCGACCGCCTCACACCTCACAGCGTGCGACGCCGATCTCACCGTGCCAGGACCCCAAATCCGTGTTGGCGTGCGGTAACCCACGAACCCGGCAACCTCCACGACTTCCCCGCCGTCCTCGCCGAACCCGCCGTGGTCAGCGACGGCGCGCGCGTCAGCTACTGGGCCAGCACCGAGGGCCTGGCCCTGCGCCCGATGACGGACTGACGAGGTCATCGGGCGCCCGCGCCGATGACCTCCTTGACCAGGGCCACCTCGCTGGGCTCGTCGTCGGCGTCGGGAGTGAATCCCATGCGTACGACGACGAGGTCCTGCGACGGGACGACGATGACCTTCTGGCCGTCGTGTCCCGAGGCGTAGTAGGTGTCTTTGGGCAGCTCGGGCCAGCGCATGCTGCCGTCGGGCAGTACGTTGACGCGCCACGTCATGCCGTAACCGGGGTCGTCCGTCTTGTCGACGGGCTCGACCTCGAGCGAGCGCTTCATCCAGTCCTCGGGCAACAGCTGCTTGCCGTGCCACTTGCCGTTCTGCAACGCGAACTGGCCGATCGTGGCCCAGTCACGAGGTGTGGCCCACAAGTACGAGGAGCACACCGGCGTGCCCGCGGCGTCCGGTTCGAGCACGGCCGAGGAGAGACCGAGGGCGCGGAACAGCGTCTGCCGCGGGAGGTCGGCACCGAGCCCGGTGCGTTGCGCGAGGACCGAGCAGAGCAGGGTTGTCGAGCCGCTCGAATACTCCTGAACGGTGCCTGGCTTGTGCTCGGCCGGACGGCCGGCCACGTAGGCGCCCATGTCGGACTCGCCGTAGAGCATCTGCGTGATGGGCGTGCCGAGGTCATAGGTCTCGTCCCATTCCAGACCGCTCGTCATCCGCAGTAGCTGCTCGACGGTGATGTCCGCACGGCCGTCCTTCTTCCACTCGGGACGCAGCCCGTGGTCGTCGAGCGTGACCTTGCCCTGCTGCACGAGCATGCCGGTGATCAAGGCTGTAGCACTCTTCGACATCGACCAGCCGAGCTGCGGGGTCGTGGCGTCGAACCCCTTGGCGTAGCGCTCGGCGACGAGCTTGCCGTCCTTCACCACGACGACCGCCCGGGTGCCGAGCGCGGCGGCGTCCGAGGCCGACAGCCCCTTGCCGAAGGCGCGCGCGAGCGCGGCGTCCAGCTTCGCCGACGACTTGGGCGCCGGGGCGTGCGTGAAGGGATTGCCGTCGGCCGAGACAGTCGAGGCCGGGCCGAGCCGGGGGCGCTCGTCAGCAAGCGTGCAGCCGAACCCCTTGGTGTACCAGGCCTTCTGCTTTGCGAGCACGCCCAGCAGCGAGCCGGTGGTCTCGGCGGACCCGTCGGAGCCGTACCGCAGATAGGACTTGATCGGGTTCGCGGGCAGGTCGCTCGCTGCGTCGAGGCGGCCACCGATCTCGGTGACCGCGCAGTCGTTGTGCGCCGCGTAACCGGTGCCGGTGAGGATCATGGGCCGCTGCCACCGGTAGACACCGGTACCGACGGCGGTCGCCACGACCACAAGAACGGCGGCGACGACAAGTATTCGACGGAGTATGCGCACAGCCGGAAGCTAACAGCCCCGGCTACCAAGCGGTAGCCTCCGGAGCCCCACAAAACACGAGGTCAGCCCCCCTCTGTCCATCCCTCGAGAGCGTAGAGACTTCGTTACGCACATTGCCTCGTGATGCTCGTCGTTGAGCGGGCCTCCCGCATGTCCTGTCCGAAGGTGACGGGCGGGTGCCCGCCGGCGGCGCCGTGACGGCGCCTCGTGTTGTAGAAGTCCGCGATCCAGGTGCCGATCTTCATTCGTGCCTGTGGGGCTCGTTCATTCATCACTGCTCGTCAAGACCCTCCGGCTCCAGCGCGCCGTTCTGGGATCATCCGGAGATGATCGCCTCGCTCTACAAGCACGAGGACGTCATCACCCACTACACCAAGGCAGCCACCGCGGCCGGCTGGCAGTTCGAGCACGACCCGTTCCCCGACGCAGCGCCCGCCGCCGTCGAAGGGGCGTGCTGGACCAGGACCGAAAAGGGGCGGCACCTGCTCCTCGACGTGGACTTCCGCACCGAGGCCTACCCACCCGCACCTGACGTGGGCACGGGGATCGCCTACGAGGTGTCGATCGGCACCACGACGGCGAGGCCACCTGCCGGCATCAGGGGTAGACGGGGCCCTTCTTCTTGCGCGCGAGGATGTCCTCCACCAGCGCCTTGAGGTTCTTGATCGGCCGCTCCTCGGTGTCTGAGGAGACCAAGCTGTCGTCCTTGCCGCTGGCGTTGACGACCCGGCGGAACCGGGTGCCGCCGGGCACCTCGTCAAAGGTGTCCAGGAGGGGCCCTGTTGCGATCGTGGGTGCTGTGCACTCAGTACTTTTCGGTCTGACCTTTGTCAGGTTCAGCGGGAACGCCACGACGCGCCACGGAGTGCCGTACTCCCCCCGTGTCCTGGACCGGTACGACGGCTTCTCCTTCAATCAGGCACTACAACGGGCACCGCCCCCACCAGTCCCGGCAGCAACTGCCCCCGGACAGCGCCGAACCGGCCACCCCGGCCACCGTCACCGACCTCCAGGCCCACCGGATCCGGCAACAACGCCTCCTCGGCGGCCTGATCAACCAGTACGAGAGAACCGCCTGACCAAACGGCCTCGCCGCAGCTCGCAGCACCGAATCGTATTTTCGAGCGGCACAGGACAGTGGGAGCGTGCTCCCGCTTCCCCACCCCCACCCGGGAGCGGGCCGGAAACAGAAAAGAGGCCGTTCGAAAACGGCCTCTCACCTGCGACGTTCGATCGATCGAACAGTCGGGACGACAGGATTTGAACCTGCGACCCCTTGACCCCCAGTCAAGTGCGCTACCAAGCTGCGCCACGTCCCGGTGCCTTCTGACCTGGGGTTTCCCCTGGCCGAACACGCAGGAAAACAATACCGCACTCCGGTCGATGGTCGCGCACCCCTTTTATCCGGGTCCGGCTCCGCTTGACCTCAAGTTTGGTCGAGGTTGAAGGATCGTCCGTATGACGACCACCACGGAAGAAGACCGGACGTACGGCTACGCGGACCTGCCCCGGCTCATGGGGCTGATGACGGGCGACGAGAAGCACGGCCCGGCCGCGACCTCCACGCTGGACGTGCTGTGGGTGCTCTACGACCGGGTGCTGCGGGTCGGCCCCCACAGCGCGCGGGACCCCGAGCGGGACCGGTTCCTGCTGTCCAAGGGCCACGGGCCGATGGCGTACTACGCGGTGCTGGCCGCCAAGGGCTTCCTGCCGGCGGACCTGCTGGCCGGGTTCGGCTCGTACGACTCGCCGCTCGGCCACCATCCCGACCGGGTGCTGGTCCCGGGGGCCGAGATCGGCAGCGGGTCGCTGGGGCACGGTCTGCCGCTCGCCGTCGGTACGGCGCTGGGGCTGCGCGCGCAGGGGCTCGACGACCCCCGGGTGTGGGTCCTGGTGGGGGATGCCGAACTGGACGAGGGCAGCAACCACGAGGCGATCGCGTTCGCCGGGCCAGCCGGGCTCGACCGGCTGCACACGGTCGTCGTCGACAACGCCTCCGCCACCCATGCCCGGCCGGGCGGGATCGCCGCGCGGTTCGAGGCGGCCGGCTGGTCCACGGCGACCGTCGACGGCCGCGACCACGCGGCGCTGTACGAGGCGTTCACCGCCGCCCATCCGGGACGCCCGCGAGCCGTGGTGGCCCGGGTCGAACCGAAGTACCTCTGAACCGCAGCCCCTCACCTCGCCCAGGAAAGGAACCGAGGCACCCATGGACACCATGCGCGACCGCTTCGCCCCCGTCGTCTCCCGGCTGCTCGACGAGGATCCGCGGGTCGCGGTCGTCCTCGCCGAGATCGGCACGGACGGCTTCGCGGCGGCGGCCCGTCGACACCCGGACCGGGTGATCAACGTGGGCATCCGGGAACAGCTGCTGATCGGCGCGGGCGCCGGTCTGGCGCTGACCGGCCTGCGCCCGGTGCTGCACACGTTCGCCAGCTTCCTCGTCGAGCGCCCCTTCGAGCAGATCAAGCTGGACCTCGGGCACCAGGACGTCGGCGCGGTGCTGGTGAGCGCCGCCGCGTCCTTCGACTGGCCCGCGGGCGGGTACACCCACATGGCTCCCGGCGACGTGGCGCTGCTGGACACCCTGGACGGCTGGACCGTGCACGTGCCGGGACACCCCGACGAGGCCGAGACCCTGCTGCGGCACGCCGTGGCCGCGGACGACGACAAGGTGTACGTACGGCTGTCCGTGCAGGCCAACGCCCGGGCCCTGCCGGTCGACGGGCGGCGGGCGCACACCGTGCGTGAGGGCCGCCGGGGTGTGGTCGTCGCCGTCGGGCCCATGCTCGACGCCGTGCTGACCGCCACCGAGGGCCTCGACGTCACCGTGCTGTACGCCGCGACCGTACGGCCCTTCGACGCGGCCGCGCTGCGGCGGGCCGCCGAGGGGGCGGCGGCGGAGGTGGTCCTGGTCGAACCGTATCTGGCGGGCACCTCGACGGCGGCCGCCAACGACGCCCTGGCCGATGTGTCCCACCGGGTCCTGGGCCTGGGCGTGGGCCGACGGGAGCTGCGGCGCTACGGGACCATGGCGGAGCACGTTGCCGCGCACGGACTGGACCCGCACTCGCTCCGGGAGCGGATCACCGGCTTCCTGGCCGGCGGACGGGCGGCGGTACGCGGCTGAGCCGCGGTGCCCGGGCGCCGGTCAGCCGCACTCGGGGCGTACGGGGGCGCGGTCGGCCGGTGCGGGCGCCGACGTCTGCCTCGTCGCGGGGGCGTCGGCACGGATCAGACCGCGGATCGCGGGGACCGCGAGCAGGGCCACGGGGACGACGAGGCTGACCGCAGCGGAGACCAGCAGCACCCGGCCCGCCCCGAGCAGCGACGCCGCGGGGCCGGCCAGCGCCTGCCCGACGGGCATCATGGCGAGCGAGCCGGCGACGTCGTACGCGTGGATGCGGTTGAGGACGTCGGACGGGACCTGGGTCTGCACACTGGTCGCCCACATCACGCCCCAGAAGGACATGCCCGCCCCGGCGACGGCGGCGCAGGCCGCCATGGCCGGTATCCCGAGACCGGAGCCGACCGCCCACGGGAACGCGGCGAAGCCGAACAGGGCGAGCGCACCGGCCCGCAGCATCCGGCGGGGGCGCAGCCGCAGGGCGAGGAGTCCGCCGACGACCGTACCGGCGCCGAGGGCGGAGTTGACCAGGCCGTAGGCGCGCGGGCCGTGCTGCTGCACCACCTCCGTCGCCACCAGCGGCACGGTCGGACCCCATACCGCGACCATGTACAGGCACCAGACGGCGATCACGCCCCACAGCCAGGTGCGGGCCCGGAACTCCCGCCAGCCCTCGACCAGATCGCTCCTGAAGCCGGCGGTGGACGTCTGGGACCGCGCGGCGGCGGCCGGGGTGAGCGGGGGCAGGCGGAGCAGCAGCAGGCACAGGGCGCTGACCGCGTAGGTGGCGGCGTGGACGGCGAACACCGCGCCCGGCGAGGCGAAGCCGACGAGCAGTCCGGCCAGGGCCGGGCCGGCGAGCTGGGCGGCGGACTCGGCGACGCGTATGGCGCCGTTCGCGCCCTGGACGTCGGCGGCCAGCCGGGGCACGGTGCTGGCGACACCGGGCTGGAACACGGCGGCGGCCACGCCGTTGACGAAGCCGATCAGGCAGATCTCCCAGAGCACCACATGGCCGGTGAAGAACAGGCAGGCGGCCAGGGCCTGGGTGCCCAGGCGCACCAGATCGGCGCCGATCATGAGGCTACGGGTGTCGAAGCGGTCGGCGAAGACCCCGCCGAACACGACCAGCCCGGCGAAGGCGGCGGCCGTCGCTGCCATGGCGAGGCCGACCGCGCCGGCGCCGTACCCGTGCTGGAGCAGGCCCGCGGCGAGGGCGACCGGCAGCATGGTGTCGCCCAGCCGGGCGACGGCACGGCCGACGAAGAACAGGGCGAAGTCCCGCGACCGGAACAGCCCCTTCCGGCCCCCCGGCGATGTCTTGCCGTACCCCCGCACGGCCGTCTCGCTCGCCCCTGTCGCCCCTGTCGTCTCTTCCGACGGCGGTGTCCCGGTCATCCGCTGCTGCACCCTCCCCGACGACCTACGGGTGCCGCGGGACTTGGCCCATCCGGGCCGGTTCCGCCCCGCCCCCGCTTCCGCCGACGGATCATGCCACGCGGCACCGGCGACGCCCACGGGTTTTCAGTCGGTGGGACGCCCGAGGTCCGGGTGCTCCTCCAGCAGCCGGGAAGACGCGGCCTGGCGCCAGGAGTCGGCGAGGATGTCCCGCAGCTCCTCCTCGTCCTCCAGCGCGGACAGCCGGGTCCGCACCCAGGCGAACTGCGCCTCGTGGCCGGCGATCCAGAACTTCCCGGGCTCGGCCAGGACCAGTTCCTCGCGCTCCTCCTTCGGGCAGCGCACGGCCATGGAGGTCTCGTCCTCGGGCAGCGTGGCGAACATCTTCCCCGCGACCCGGAAGGTGGGCATGTTCCAGGCGGTCTTCTCCGTGGTGTCCGGCAGGGAGAGGGCGATACGGCGTACGTCTTCGGCATCCGGCATGAGTGGCACCGTAGCCGCTGCCACCGACAGTCAGCCCGCGTGGAGCGTTGCACCCACGTGCTTGTAGTAGAGGGTGGTCGGCCGCAGCACCCCGTCCGGACTCGCCGCGTAGTCGGGGATCACCCCTGCCCTGGTCCAGCCCGCGGAGCGGTAGAGGCGTTCGGCGGGGCTGTCGGTCTCCGTGTCGAGGTGCAGCAGGGTGATGCCGGCTTCGGCGGCCGCCTGCTCGGCGGTGGCGAGCAGGGCGCGCCCGAGACCCCGGCCGCGGGCGTCCCGGTGCACCATCAGTTTCACGAGTTCGGCGCGGTGCCGGCTGTTGGGCTTGTCGGCGAAGGCCAGGGTGACGGTGCCGAGCACGCGCCCCGCGTCCCGTGCCACCCACACCGCGAGCTGTCCGGAGGCGACCGCCTCGGCCCGCCCGCGCCACCAGGCGATCGCGTCCGTACGGTCGAGCGGTGCCAGGAAGCCGATCGAGGCGCCGCCGTGCACGGTGTCGGCGAGCAGGCCGGCCAGCTCCGGGACGGCGGCGAGCAGCCGGGGTGCGTCGAGCCGGGTCGTGGTCGCGGTCACGGCAGCACCACCGCCAGCACGTACCGCACGTCCGCGTCCTGGGGGCACCGGAACCGCGTCGGCCCCCACACCCGCAGCCGCAGACAGTCACCGGCGTCGAGCCGGTGGACCACGTCCTGGGCGGTCACCTCCAGGGTCCCTTCGAGCACCCAGATGTGCTGTTCCAGGCCGGGCACGGGCGGCCGGTCGTAGGCGATGTCGGCGCCCGCCGTGAGGCGTCCCTCGACCAGTTCACCGCGCAGTCCGGCCTGCGGCGGCGACACGGACCGCCGTACGAACCCGGAGGCCCGGTCCTCCCACACCGGTTGCTCGGCCGCCCGCACGAGCCCGGCGGGCTCCGCCTCCACCTCGCTGAGCAGCTGGGACATGGTCCGCCCGTAGGCGGCGCACAGTCGGTTGAGCTGCGCGGCGGTGGGGCTGATCTCGGCCCGCTCGGCGCGGGACAGGGTGGAGCGGCTGACCCCGCTGCGCTCCGCCGCCTCCCCCAGCGACCACCCGCGCCCGGCACGCAGCTCGGCCAGCCGAGCACCGAGCCGGATGTCCAGTCGGTCGTCGGGGCGGGCATCGACGTCGCGCCCGTCACCCGGTCCGGTCACGTCCAGTTCCTGTTTCACACCGGGAAGCGTATCCCAGATCAGAGAATCAATCCCAAATTCGGGACGGAAGATCGCGTAAACCTGGGCCGCAAATTACGACGATCAATCACAGAACGGGATGAAGTTCCAAAGACGGCCCCAGCCACCACCGGGCCGCGCCCGGCTTCAGTGCCGGGCGGCTTCGGCCAGCGCGTCCAGCACCGGCCGGATGAGCGGATGCCCCTCGGCTCCTCTGCGTACGGCCGCGAAGACCCGGCGGGTAGGGGCCACCCCGTCGACCGGGCGGACGACCACACCGCTCAGGTCCATGCCGCGCAGCGCCGACCGGGGCACCAGGGCCACACCGGCGTCGGCCGAGGCCAGCGCCACCACCGCGCGGAAGTCGTCCGAGGAGTGCTCGAGGCGGGGCTGGAAACCGGCGTTCTCGCAGGCCATGACGACCACGTCATGGCAGGGGTTGCCGGGGTAGGGGCCGATCCAGGGGTCCTTGGCCAGCTCGGCGAGCGGGACCTCGACGGTGTCGGCGAGCCGGTGGGCGACCGGGACGACCGCGTCGAAGGGCTCGGCGTACAGCGGGACATGGGTCAGCCGCGGGTCGTCGGCCGACGGGGCCCCGCGGTACTCGACCGCCACGGCGACGTCCACCTGCCGGTCCAGCACCATCGGGAGGCTGGCGTCGCCCTCCGCGTCCTGGACCCGGATGCGGATGCCGGGCGCCGAGACGGCGAGCCGGGCCACCGCGGGCGCGACGACCTGGGCGATGCCGGTGGCGAAGGCCGCGACGGTGACCGTGCCGGCCTCGCCCGAACCGTAGGCGGCGAGTTCCGCCTCCGCGCGCTCCAGCTGGGCGAGCACCGCGTTGGTGTGGCCGAGCAGGATCTCGCCGGCCTGGGTCAGCCGTACCCCTTTCGCGCTCCGCTCGACCAGGCGGTGGCCGGTCTCCTGCTCCAGCGCGGTGAGCTGCTGGGAGACCGCGGAGGGGGTGAGGTACAGCGCGGCGGCCGCCGCCGTGACCGTACGGTGGTCGGCCACCGCACGGAGGATGTGGAGCCGCCGCGCTTCGATCATGGGACCGATTCTCTCAAACGGAACGAGGTTTCCCGTTCCGCCTGATCGGCCTCGGTCCCGGTGCCCCGGCTCAGGCCTCCAGCTCGGCGCGGGCCGCGACGAAGGCGTCGACCGCGCGGTCGACGTCGTCCGTGGAGTGCGCGGCGGACAGCTGGACGCGGATACGGGCCTGGCCCTGCGGGACGACCGGGTACGAGAAGCCGATCACGTACACCCCGCGCTCCAGCAGCAGTTCGGCCAGCCGTGCGGCCCGCGCGGCGTCGCCGATCATCACCGGCGCGATGGCGTGGTCGCCGGGCAGGACGTCGAAGCCCTCCTCGGTCATCCGGGAGCGGAACAGCGCGGTGTTCTCCCGCAGCCGCACCCGCAGGTCGTCCGCGGACTCCAGCAGGTCGAGGACCTTCAGGGAGGCGGCCGCGATCACCGGGGCCAGGGTGTTGGAGAAGAGGTACGGACGGGACCGCTGGCGCAGCAGCGCGACGATCTCCGCGCGGGCGGCGACATAGCCGCCGGAGGCGCCGCCGAGGGCCTTGCCGAGCGTGCCGGTGATGATGTCCACACGGTCCATCACGCCGTGCAGCTCGGGCGTGCCGCGGCCGCCGGGGCCGACGAAGCCGACCGCGTGGGAGTCGTCGACCATGACCATGGCGTCGTAGCGCTCGGCGAGGTCGCAGATCTCGTCCAGCGGCGCCACGTAGCCGTCCATGGAGAAGACGCCGTCGGTGACGATGAGCTTGCGGCGCGCACCGCCCTCGCCGGCCTCCTTGAGCTGCCGCTCCAGGTCCGCCATGTCGCGGTTGGCGTAACGGAACCGGCGGGCCTTGGACAGCCGGATGCCGTCGATGATCGAGGCGTGGTTGAGGGCGTCGGAGATCACCGCGTCCTCGGCGCCGAGCAGCGTCTCGAAGACACCGCCGTTGGCGTCGAAGCAGGAGGAGTACAGGATCGTGTCCTCCTGGCCGAGGAACGCCGACAGGCGCGCCTCCAGCTCCTTGTGCACCTCCTGCGTACCGCAGATGAAGCGCACCGAGGCCATGCCGTAGCCCCAGCGGTCGAGGGCCTCGTGGGCGGCGGCGACGACCTCGGGGTGGTCGGCGAGGCCGAGGTAGTTGTTCGCGCAGAAGTTGAGGACCTCGCCGGGGCGGCCGCCCGCGGTGACGGCGACGGTCGCGGACTGCGGGGTGCCGATCACGCGCTCGGGCTTGTGCAGACCGGCGGCGCGGATCTCGTCGAGGGTGGCGCGCAGGTCGTCGCGCACGGAGTCGAACATCGAAAGCTCCTAGGAAGTGGCGGGTGACTTGCGGCTACGCGGTCCAGTCGAGGATGACCTTGCCGCCGCGGCCGCTCGCCGCGTCGGCGAACGCCGCCTCGAAGTCGCGGTACCCGTACCGGCCGGTGATCACGGGGGACAGGTCGAGGCCGCCCTCCAGCAGGACCGACATCGCGTACCAGGTCTCGAACATTTCGCGGCCGTAGATGCCCTTGATGGTGATCATCGAGGTGACGATCCGGGCCCAGTCGACCGGGAACTCCTGGGCCGGCAGGCCGAGCATGGCGATCCGGCCGCCGTGCGTCATGTTGGCGATCATGTCGCGCAGGGCCTCGCCGCGCCCGGACATCTCCAGGCCGATGTCGAAGCCCTCGCGCAGGCCGAGGATGCGCTGGCCGTCGGCGATGGTGGCGTCGGAGACGTTCAGCGCGAGACTCGCGCCGATCTTGCGGGCCAGTTCCAGGCGCTCCTCGCTGACGTCCGTGACGACGACGTTGCGGGCGCCGGCGTGCCGGGCCACGGCCGCGGCCATCAGGCCGATCGGGCCGGCACCGGTGATCAGCACGTCCTCGCCGACCAGCGGGAACGACAGCGCGGTGTGCACGGCGTTGCCGAACGGGTCGAAGATCGCGGCGACGTCGAGGTCGACCGGGACGCGGTGCACCCAGACGTTGGAGGCGGGCAGGGCCACGTACTCGGCGAAGGCGCCGTCACGGCCGACCCCGAGCCCGACCGTCGCGCGGCACAGGTGGCGGCGCCCGGCCAGGCAGTTGCGGCACTTGCCGCAGACCAGGTGGCCCTCGCCGCTGACCCGGTCGCCCTCGTTGATGTCCGCGACGTCACGGCCGGTGGCGACGACCTCGCCGACGAACTCGTGCCCGACCACGAGCGGGGTGCGGATGGCCTGCTGCGCCCAGCCGTCCCAGGCCCGGATGTGCAGGTCGGTGCCGCAGATACCGGTCCGCAGGACCTTGATCAGAACGTCACCGGGACCGATCTCGGGCTCGGGGACGTCCATGAGCCACAGTCCGGGCTCCGCGTTCTGCTTGACCAGCGCCTTCAACGGTACGGCTCCTGTGGGTGAGATCCCTGCCGCGGGCATGCCGAGGACGCCCGCAGCCGGGGAGAGCAGTGGAATCGCCTAGCAATCTGCCGTATCGCGGTGCCGTGGTCCATCGAGGTTTTCTTAAGCGGCGCCACAGCTCTGCTTCACACCGGTGCGCCGCGCCCGCCAGGCCCGGGCCCGCCCGGCCCGGTCCGTCCCCCGGTCGGCGCAGTCCCCCGTGTCCCCCGGTCGGCCCAGCCCGTCCGTCCCCCGGTCGGCTCAGCCCGTCCGTCCCCGGGTCGGCTCAGAGCGGGAGGCCGTCCGCCTCGCTCCGTTCGATGCGTGCCGTGAGCTCGGCGGCCGTCGACTTGATGGTCTCCAGGCCGGTCCTCCCCCAGGGCCGGGGCGTGGCGTCGGCCACGCACACCGTGCCCAGCACCATCCCGCCGGCGGCGACGAGCGGGGCGCCGAGATAGGAGTGGATGCCGTAGTCGTAGACGATCGGGTTGCCCGCGAACCGCGGGTAGTCGCGGACGTCCTCCAGGACCAGCGCCTTGCGCCGGACGACGACATGGGGGCAGTACCCGTGGTCGCGGGGCAGCCAGCGGCCCACCTCGGGCCGGCCGGGGGGTGCGGGCGCAGGAGCTCCCGGAAGGTGCAGCCCGGCGAAGTACTGCCGCTCCTCGTCGATGAAGTTGACCATGGCGTACGGGGCCCCGGTGAGGTGGGCGAGCCGGTCCGCGAAGGCGTCGAGCTCGGGCTCGGGCCGCTCCCCCAGCCCCAGCCTCCGCAGCCGCAGCGCGCGGGCGGGCGCCTCCTTGTCCTCGGGGGTGAGCAGCAGCCGGCCCGCCGGACGCGGTGGGCCGTAGCTCATGGCCGGCCTCCGGCCGGGCACGCGAGGGCCGGGCGGGTGCGGGCCGGCTCCGGGTGGGTGCGGGTCATGTGCGGGCTCCGTGGACGGGTGCGGGGATCGCGGGCTCCGTGGGCGGGTCGAGGATCACAGGTGGACGCCACGGCTGGGCTCGGGGGCCGCCGGGGCATGGGCGATGAGGTGGCGTACGAGGGTCAGCAGGGTCTGGACGCCCGAGGCGGAGATACGGGCGTCGCAGCGCACCACGGGGATCCCGGGACCGAGGTCGAGGGCCGCGCGGACCTCCTCGGAGGCGTAGCGGTGGGCGCCGTCGAACTCGTTGACCGCCACGATGAAGCCGAGACCGCGTTCCTCGAAGAAGTCGACGGCGGCGAAGCACTCCTCCAGGCGGCGGGTGTCGGCCAGGATGACCGCGCCGAGCGCGCCCTCGGAGAGCTCGTCCCACATGAACCAGAACCGCTCCTGTCCGGGCGTGCCGAACAGGTAGAGGACGTGCTGCGGGTCGAGCGTGATGCGGCCGAAGTCCATCGCCACGGTCGTCTCGACCTTGTTCTCGATGCCGTCGAGATTGTCGGTCGTGGCGCTGACGGTGGTCAGCAGCTCCTCCGTGCTGAGCGGGGCGATCTCGCTCACCGTGCCGACAAAGGTCGTCTTGCCGACCCCGAAACCGCCCGCCACCAGGATCTTCAGCGCGGTGGGGAAGGGCATGGGGCCGTTCTCGTACTCAGAGCTGTCGTCGTAGTCCATCGAGCACTGCCTCCAGAAGGGCCCGGTCGGTGGGGTTGTGGTGGAATTCGGGAGGTTTGGTGGTCAGTACCCCGCAATCGACCAGGTCGGACAGCAGCACCTTGGTGACTGCCGCCGGCAGCTTCAGATGGGCGGACACCTCGGCGACCGAGACGGGCGCGCGGGAGAGGGCGAGGGCCTGTGCGTGCTCCGGACCGAGGTACCCGAGCGGGGTGACCCCGGTGGCCCGCACCTGCGAGATGAGGTCGAGCGCGATGGTGGGCCTGGTGCGGCCGTTGCTGACGGTGAAGGGCCGCACCAGCCGTCCGGCCGCGTCGTCGAGCCAGGGCCCGTCGCCGGCCGCCGCCACGCTCAACGCCTCATCACCGGGGGGTCGGCGGCATGCTGCCGGGGCGCCGTCACCAGGTACGGGCGGACGCTCTTGACCAGCATGGCCATCTCGTAACCGAGCACCGCGGCGTCGGCCTCGCGGCCGGCCAGCACCGCGAGGCAGGTGCCGGAGCCGGCGGTGGTCACGAACAGCAGGTTCGCGTCGAGTTCGACGACCACCTGCCGTACGTCACCGCCGTCGCCGAAGCGCGCACCGGCGCTGCGCCCGAGGGAGTACAGACCGGAGGCCAGGGCGGCCATGTGGTCGGCGCTGTCGTGGTCCAGGCCGTGGACGGACTTCACGAGTCCGTCGCAGGAGAGCAGGACCGCACTGGTGGTGTGCGGGACGCGCTGCACGAGGCCGCTCATCAGCCAGTCGAGATCGGACGAATGACTGGTCGGCACATCGCTCGCCATGGTGGATCGACTCCTTGGGGTACGAAGGTCGGCGGGAGCTGTGGGGGGTGCGGTGGTCATCCGGCAGGCGCGCTCCCGTCGTGCCGGGCGGGGTGCTGGTCGGGTCCGGGCGCGGACCGGCTGTCGCGCGCGCCGGATGCCTCGGGGGCGGACGGCGTCGCGGGCTGCGCGCGGGCTATACGTGCCTTGTCCAGGAAGGACGTCGGTACGACGACGGCGGGCGGCGCCGGTTCGGCGGCAGCGGGCGTCGGTACGACGACGGCGGGCGGCGTCGGCGTCGGCGTCGGCGTCGGCGCGAGGTGTACGTCGTTCGGTACGAGCTGTACGTCGGAGAGGGACGCGCCGGGGGGTGCGGCCGCCTCCAGGCTCTGCTGGGCCTCGGCCAGGCCGACGCCACGCTGGAACGCGGCCATCAGGCCCGGGTCGTGCGCGGCGACGTGTTCGGAGTCCTGGCGGGGCGCGGGCCCGCCGCGCAGCTGGGGGGCGATGTGCTCCTGGGCGCGCCGGCGGGGCAGCCGGGGCTTGCCCATGGTGCCGCGCACCGCGCCGCTGCGCGGGGTGGGCAGCCCTTGCGTGCTCTCCGCGACGGTCCGGCGTTCCTCGGGCCTGATCCCGGGCACGGCCGCGGCGGGGTTGGACCGTTCCCCCCGGGGGCCGCGCACCGGCAGGGGAGCGGGCGCGCCCCCGAGCGGCAGGGAGGCGTCGGGCGTGCTGCGCGGGGCCGGCAGCTCGCCGTGGCCGCCGGACGTTCCGCCGTCGTCTGCGCCACCGACTCCGCCCGGCGGCCGGTCCGGTTCGCCGGTGCGCGCCGGCACGCCCGGACCCGCGGTGCCCTGCGGCAGAGCGCGGATCCCGGCCGGCCGCGGAACGGCTCCGGCCGCCTCCGGCCGCGTACCGGTGCCCGTGCCGTCGGCGGGTGCCGCCGGGCCTGTGCCGCTCCCCGACCGGAGGGCCGCGGCGCCGTTCGCCTTCGTACGCGGATCGGTGCCGTTCGCCACGGGGGACGCCCCGCCGCGGCCCGACCCGGAAGCCGGTCCGCCGCCGTTGCGGGTGAGCGCTGATCCGTTCCCTGTGAGGGATGGTCCGCTCGCCGTGCGGGCCGGTCCGTCGCCGTTCCCGGTGCGGGCCGGTCCGTCGCCGCTCGTCCCGTCGGCCGGGTACCCGAACCCGGTACCGCCCGGGATCGGGATCGGGCCGCGACGGCCCGGCACGGGGACCGGACCGCTGACACCTGACGCGGTCGAGGCGGAACCCGTGGAACCCGTGGAACCCGCGGAGCCCGCGCCGTTCCCGGTCCGCGCGCTCCCGTCGAGGGCGGCGGGAACGACGGTGCCGCGGTCGTCGTCACGCTGCTGCCGACGCCGTCGGCCGGTCGGGACGGCCGGTGCGGCGGGCGCGAGGTGCCGTCCGGGCTCCGGGGCGGATCCGGTCCCGGACTGCTGCGGTCCGGCGGGACCGGCCGCCGGATCCGCCGGCCGGGGCACGGCGACGGCCCCGACGACGCCACCCGGCGCCGTACCGAGCAGCCCCTGCGGCACGACCAGGACGGCCTGCACCCCGCCGTAGATGTTGGTCTGGAGGCGGACCCTGATGCCGTGTCGGCGCGCGAGCTGGGAGACGACGAAGAGCCCGATCCGGCCGTCGGCGAGCAGCCGGGCGACATTGACCTGGTCGGGGTCGGCGAGCAGGTCGTTCATCCTGCTCTGCTCCTCGGCGGGCATGCCGAGCCCGCGGTCCTCCACCTCGACGGCGAGCCCGGAGG
The DNA here is from genome assembly GCF_040296125.1 of Streptomyces sp. NPDC002265. Lineage (NCBI taxonomy): Bacteria > Bacillati > Actinomycetota > Actinomycetes > Kitasatosporales > Streptomycetaceae > Streptomyces > Streptomyces sp. NPDC002265. The sequence goes on from NZ_JBEOWS010000048.1 coordinate 33,026, forward strand.
TGACGAGGTTGGCGCGCATCAGCACCTGGGTGTGCGGGGCGGAGAACACCGTGGCGTTCTCGACGAGTTCGGCCAGCAGGTGGATGACGTCGGCGACAGCGTGACCACGCAGCTCGCCGTCGACCGGCGGGACGAGCTTGACCCTTGAGTACTGCTCGACCTCGGCGATCGCGGAGCGCAGCACCTCGGTCATGGACACCGGGTTGCTCCACTGCCGGCGCGAGACCGCCCCGCCGAGCACGGCGAGGTTCTCGGCGTGACGGCGGATGCGGGTGGCGAGGTGGTCGACGTGGAAGAGGCCCTTGAGCAGGTCGGGGTCCTCGATCTGGTTCTCCAGCTCGTCGAGGATGGAGATCTCCCGGTGCACCAGCGACTGGAGCCGCCGGGCCAGGTTCAGGAAGACCTCCAGCTTCTGTTCGCTGCCCGTCTGGCTGGAGAGCTGGGCGGCCTGCACGACGGCGGTGACGGCGCCGTCGTGCGCGCGGGCCAGGTCCGCGGCGAGAAGTTCGAACTCGTCCGCGTCCTTGGCCGGGCCGCCGCGCGGCTTGCGCCGGGGCGCGTTCTCGCCGCGTCGTAACGCCTCGACCACGGCGCGCAGATCGGCCTCGCCGCGGGCGCTGCTGCGGCGCAGCGCGGCGATCCGGTCGGTCACGGACCGGGCGGCACGGTCGGCGGCGACGGCGGCGATCAGGATCCCGGCGACGGTGACCGCGAGGGCGCCGGTCAGCACCGCCCACAGGGTGATGCCCTGTCCGGCCCCGGCGGAGCGGGCGGTGACCAGGATCGCCGCGCACGCGCTGAGGGCGACCGCGATGGGCGGCAGCACGGCGAGCCGCAGGAGTTGCGGCCGTATGTGGGCCTCGGGCAGCGGGACGGCGGGGCGGGCGACCGGCCGCCCGTGCCGCCCGCCGCCGTCACGGCGGTCTGCGCGTGCGGCCGGTGCGCGGAGGTGAGACATCGGTGTCCTCGTGCTGGTCCGTCGAGCCTGAGCCTGGTTGCTCACGCGTGGTGCGCAGCTCGGGCATGCGCCATCGCGATGCCGGTCGGGAGAGTCGAAGAATTCGGCCCTGCGTCGCCCGGCGGACACTCACAGTAGTCGCGCTTGCGACAGGTGCGGTGGGCAGTTGGCAAAGTCCCACGGGGAGCATCCCGCTCTGGTATGAGGCCTCGCACGAAAGACCGATAAACCCACCGGACCCCCCTCCCCCAGGGGGAACACGAAGAGAACCCGGCAGTAAGAAGTTGGTCTCAACCGATCAGAAACAGTCACCGTCGGTGATGTCGAAAGGCTCGGTGATGCCGAAAGGGCGAGAACCGTCGCCGCCCGACCGCGCATCCGCCCGACCGCGCACGGGTGCCGACGGAGCACGAGAGGAAACGGGGCCGCGCATGGTCCGGCCCCGGACGGATCGCCCCCTACTCCCCCGCGAAGGCCGGTTCCGGTCCGGCCGACGCCACCGGCGGCCATGTGGGCCAGCCCCCGGTCGGCGGCTTGGCGACGGCACGCCACCACGGTGCCGAGGGCGCCGCCACGGTCGGCTCGAACGGCTCGCCGGCCACCGGGGCCGCCAGGTTCGCTCCGGCCTTGTGCAGGGCCCGCATCGTGCCCTCGCCCGGCTCGGCCCACGGGTGCGGCGCCAGATTGAAGGTCGCCCAGTGGATGGGCAGCATCACGCCGGCCGCCGGGTCACCGGACTGGAGGTCGAGGTGGGCCTGGACCCCCTCCTCCGGAGTCATATGGATGTCGGGCCAGAAGTCCGAGTAAGCACCGATCTGGATCATTGTGGCGTGGAACGGGCCGTGTTCCGCACCGATGTCCCGGAATCCGTCGAAGTAGCCCGTGTCACCGCTGTGGTAGATCCGGTGTTCCTCGCCGGCCACCACCCAGGAAGCCCACAGCGTGTGCTGGGTGTTGCGCAGCCCACGGCCGCAGAAGTGGCGCGCGGGGGTGGCGGTCAGGGTGAGGCCGCCGATCCGGGTCGACTCGTGCCAGTCCAGCTCGCGCAGCCGGTCGGCCGCCACACCCCAGTGTTCGAGGTGCTCGCCGACCCCGAGCGGCACGGCGAACAGGGTGTCCGTGCCCGCCAGCGCCTTGATCGTGGGCATGTCGAGGTGGTCGTAGTGGTCGTGGGAGATGACGACGACGTCGACCGGGCCGAGCGCGGCCAGCGGCAGGGGCACCGGGTGCAGCCGCTTGGGACCGGCGAAGGCGAACGGCGAGCAGCGCTCCCCCCAGACGGGGTCGAACAGCACCCGTCGGCCGTCGATCTCGGCGAGCACGCTGGAGTGTCCCATCCAGGTGAGCCGCAGTCCGGAGGCGGGCGGCCGGGCGAGGTCGGCGAGGGTGGTGGCGTGCACCGGGATCGTGCCGCTCGGGGCGCGGTGCGACTTGGCCTCCCGGTCGAAGTAGACCTTCGCGAGGGAGGCGGCGGAGCCCGAGGGCCGGATCCGGGACGGGCCGCCGGGATTCTGGAACACCCCGTCCTTGAAGTGGGGCGATCTGCGGATGCGCGCCATGCGCCCGCCGCTCGGGTCCGCGCCGAAGGCCGCGGGCTGCAACGAGCGGAGCCCGAGGCTCGAGGAACGGGAACCGGGCACGGCACCTCCAGGGGGAGTCAGGACGCTTCATTATGGTCGGCTCCTGCCACAACGCCGGTGCCCGGCCGTACGTTCCCGTCCGCCCCGCGGGCAGCCGTGGCACCCGTCACCGGCGACGGCCGTCCCGCGCCCGGACCCGTTTCGTACGGATCACTTCGCCGTACCGGCAGCCGGGGTGCGGCACTAGGGTGACCGGGTGGCGAGAGTGCGGTTGAACGTGGCGGAGCGGCGCGAGGAGTTGCTGCGGGCCGCCGTGCAGCAGATCGAGGCGCGGGGCGTGGCGGCGGTCAGGATCGCCGACGTGGCCTCGGCACTCGGGGTGAGCAACGCGCTGGTGCTCTACCACTTCTCGACCAAGGAGAAGCTGGTCGCCGCCGCCTTCACCTACGCGGCCGAGGAGGACCTGGCCCGGTTGCGCAAGCTGCTCGGCCGCCGGACGACCGCGCTGCGGCGGCTGCGCTCGGCCGTGCGCTGGTACGCCCCCACGGGGCAGGCCAAGGGCTGGCGGCTATGGATCGAGGGCTGGGCGGCGGCGCTTCGCGAGCCCGCGCTGCAGAACGTCACGCGCGACCTCGACCGGCGGTGGAAGGCGGCGCTCGCCGAGGTCGTCGCGGACGGTGTGGCCGCCGGGGAGTTCGAGTGCCCGGACCCCGCGGCCACCGCGCTGCGTCTGACGGCGCTGCTCGACGGGCTCGCCGTGCAGCTGACGTCGTACCCCGGTGCCGTCTCGCGGGCCCGCGCGCAGGAGTGGGTGGACGAGGCGCTCGCCCGGGAACTGGGGCTCGCGCGGGAGGCGTTGACGGCGTAGACGCGGAGCCGGCCGGAGGACCGGCCCCGCGCCCGGGTCCGTCGGCCGCTCAGGCCACGGACGCGATCCGTTCCTTGATGTCCTCCGGGGACAGCGCGCCCTTGGCGGTCACGTGGTCGCCCGAGGACTCCCCGCGCAGCCGTCGGCCGATCCACGGGACCAGGTACTCACGCGCCCAGTGGACGTCGTCGCGCCGTACTTCGAGGGTGCCGCGCGGCGGCAGCGCCGGCCAGGGCTGCTCGGGGTCGGCCGGGACCTCCACGCCGAGGGTCTGGCCCGCGCGCAGCGCCACCCGCGTGTGTCCCTCGGGCGAGAGGTGGAGCCGGTCGTCGTCCCAGGCCCTGCGGTCCTGGACGGACTTGAGGGACCACAGGTCCAGCACCGGGCAGCCGTACCGGTCGGCGACGGCCCGGACGTGCCCGTTGTAGGTCGCGATCTTCCCGCGCAGGTGCTTGAGCAGGGGAACACCGCGGGTGTCGAAGCCGGTCGTCACCATGACCGTGCCGGATACGGCGGTCAGCGCGGCGATCGCGCGCTCGAACCGCTCCGCCACCTCGTCGGGATCGGTCCCGGGCCGGAGGATGTCGTTGCCGCCGGCACAGAAGGAGACCAGGTCCGGCGCGAGTCGGACGGCCTGCGGAAGCTGGTCCTCCACGATCTGGTCGAGGAGCTTTCCGCGTACCGCGAGATTGGTGTACTGGAAGTCGCCCTCGGGCTGCCGGTCCGCCAGGAGTACCGCGAACCGGTCGGCCCAGCCGACGAACGCCCCGTCGGGGCCGGGGTCGCCGACGCCCTCGGTGAAGCTGTCCCCCACCGCTACGTACGACCCGATCACTGCTCTGCTGTCACTCTTCGAATCGTCTGCCACATCGGCTCATGATTCACCTTCGAATGTGACCTACGCGACCGTAGCCATGGGTTGACGGACGGTGAGATAAGCCACTCCTAAAGAGTTGCCCAATCAGGGAATAAGCGTGCGATCCGGGACGTCGACGCAGTGCCCGCACCCGGACGCGCCGAAGGCCGGACCCCGGGGTGGGGGTCCGGCCTTCGACGGCGGAGACGCGCGCGGGAGACGGCCTGTCGGTCGGACAGTCCGTCAGCCGCACAGCCCGTCGTTCGGACGGCCCGGCTGTCAGGCGGCGGCCCGTCGGTCGGACGGCCCGCGGGTCAGACGGCGACGCCGTGCGCCCGGAGGTAGGCGATCGGGTCGATGTCGGAGCCGTAGTCCGGCGTGGTGCGGATCTCGAAGTGCAGGTGCGGGCCGGTCACATTGCCGGTCGCGCCCGAGAGGCCGACCTGCTGACCCGCGGTCACGGCCTGGCCGGCCGAGACGGAGAGCTGGGACAGGTGGGCGTACTGCGCGTAGTGGCCGTCGGCGAGCCGGATGACGACCTGGTTGCCGTACGCGCCTCCCCAGCCGGCCGAGACGACGGTGCCCGCGCCGACGGCCTTGAGCGGGGTGCCGGTCGGGACGACGAAGTCGACGCCGGTGTGGTGGCCGCTGGCCCACATGCTGCCCGCCACGTGGTACGCGGTGCCGATCGGGGCGCCGGCGACCGGGAGCACGAAGCCGCTGGCGGTGGCCTGCGGCGCGGCGGCCTGCGGGGCGGCGGGCTTCGACGCGGAGGACTGCGCGGACGAGGACTCCGTGGACGCGGACTGCGCCGAGGAGGACTCCGCCGACGGGGACTTGGGCGCGTCGGCCTGCGGGGTGGCGGACCGAGCACCCCCGCCCGTCACGGCAGCCGCGCCGATGCTGAGCTTCAGACCGGGGTGGATCAGCGACGGATCGGCCCCGACGGCCGCCCGGTTGTCCTGGTAGAGCCGGTGCCAGCCGCCGTCGACGTGCTGCGCGTCGGCGATCTTCGCGAGGTAGTCGCCGGCGACCACCGTGTAGGTACGGACGTCCGTGCTCTGCCCGGCAGTCTGCTCGGCGGTCTTCTGGCCGCTCGCCGGGACGGACTGCACGGCCGTGCCGGGAACCGACTGGGCGGCGGACTGCGGCGTCGCCGCGTGCGCACCGGTGGCTCCCAGCAGCGGGAGGGCGAGCGCGGCGCCGCCGGTTCCGGCGACGGCGAATGAGCGGGTGAGACGCAGGGTCTTGGGACGGCGGTGCTTACCCTTCGCGGGCATGGCGATTTCCTCTCCGGCGCCTACGAGGTGAGCTGTCGGGTGCGGACTGGAGATGTCCGGCCGCGCTCGCGGCGCGGCTGAACCCCTAGCCTGTTCCGGTGACGGGACCAGGCGGTCGAGCCTGTGGGTCCCCCGCTCCTGCCGTGCACGGGTGAGTGTGCGGACACCGGGCGGCGGCAGGATTAGGCGTCCGTCCGGATCGGTCTGGAACGTAGGCGAGCCCGCCGCAAGGGGACAAGCGCCCTCTTCCGGATCTGCCCGATTTGCTTGATCCGTTACGAGAGATCCCGATTACCCTCCGTGAATTCACCACCCTCTCGCTTCACATCCCCCCAAAAAAGCGCACTGATTGCGTGAACATGACGTACCACGCACGGTCACCGATATGACCCTGCTCACGCGCCCGTCACTCAGTCACCTTTACTCCGGGGCGACTTGGCGCGAAGGGTTTATTTCGGTCATATCTCTCAGAGGTGATACAGAAGGACGATCGGCGCATCGACCCTTGGGGCTGTGGGCAACACGGTCCCCCTGGAACCGATGTCGTATCGTCGACAGCGCATCCCGTCGGCCACCCGCCGAGCCACGCCGACGGGTCCAGCGGGAGGAGCCCCCCTTGACGCAGCAGGTCCCGTCGACCGAGCCCGAACTGGCCGGAGTGCGCAACTTCCGTGACGTCGGCGGGCTGCCGACCGCCGACGGGCGGCGGGTGCGCCACGGCGTGCTGTTCCGCAGCGGTCACCTGGCGCACGCCACCGACGAGGACGCGGCGTTCCTGTCCTCCCTGAAGCTGCACACGATCTTCGACTTCCGCAACGCGGCGGACCAGAAGCTGGAGGGCCCGGACGTCGAGCTGCCCGGCGTGCGCAATGTGAACCTGCCGCTGTCGGACCCGGCGGACGGCTCCGAGTTCTGGAAGATGGTCCGCGACGGCGAGATCGAGCAGCTGCGCGCGATCCTCGGCGAGGGCAAGGCCGCCCACCGGATGATCATGTCGTACCGCACCATCGTCAAGGAACGGACGGACGAGCACTCCCGGGTGCTGCACTCGCTGGCCGAGGACGGTGTCCCCGTCCTGATGCACTGCGCGGCGGGCAAGGACCGCGCCGGCCTGTCCATCGCCGTGACGCTGCTGGCCCTGGGGGTGGAGCGCGAGGCGATCCTCGCCGACTACCTGGAGTCCAACGCCACGCACCGCCGTTACAAGGTGCGCCGCAGCGACTCGTCCTCGGCCGGCTACTCCCCCGAGGTCATGGAGCTGCTCAGCCCCCTGTTCGACGCGCGTGCCGAGTACCTGGCCGCGGCGCTGGAGACCATCGAGGAGAACTGGGGCGGCGTCGACGCCTACCTGGAGCAGGGGCTCAAGCTGACCCCCGGGACCCGGGAACGGCTGCGCGAGCGGCTCCTCGACTGACC
>NZ_JBEOWS010000049.1:0-39553 GCF_040296125.1 Streptomyces sp. NPDC002265
GTACCCGGACGGACCCTCGCGTTCCGGGTCCTACGGCTCCGCGCCCGTGCTCTGCTGCGGCAGCGGGCCGGCCCGGTCCAGCAGGCCGGTGCGGGCCGCCAGGGCCGCCGCCTCCAGCCGCGAGCCGACCCCCAGTTTCATCAGGACGCGCTGGACATGGGTGCGGGCGGTGGACGGGGCGATGCCCATGCCGGCCGCGATCAGCCGGGTGTCCTCGCCGTCGGCGACCCGGACCAGGACCTCGATCTCCCTCGGGGTGAGCATCTGGAGCAGCCGCTGGCCCTCGTCGTCGGGCTGGGCGGCCGGGTTGAGCAGTTCGCTGAACGCCCCCTGGAGGAGCTGCGGGGCCACCGCCGCCTCGCCCGCCCGCGCCTTCATGATGGCCCGCTCCACGCCCTCGATGCGCTCGTCGTGACGTACGTAGCCCGAGGCGCCCGCGGCGAAGGCGGCCGCGATGCCGCGCGGACTGGGTACCGGGCCGAGAACCAGGACAGCGACCTGCGGACGCTCCCGTTTGATCCGTATCACCGGGTCGAAGATGCCCGGTTCGGCCGGTGCCGCCGTGCCCAGCAGGCACACCTCGGGCGCGCGGGTGATCACCAGTTCCGCCGCACCGGCGGCCGGTGCCGCCGCGGCCAGTACCCGGTGACCCCGCAGCTTCAACGCCGAGGCCAGCGCCTCGGCGAGCAGTCGGTGGTCGTCGACCACCATCAGCCGCACTCCCACAGAGCAACCCCCAGTCCCCCCAATGGGTCCCCCTGGGGCTGCCCACTGGTCCGCATGGCCGAAGGGCCCCCCGGCTCCCCCGTCCTTCATGCCCCCGGAAGCTACACGCTTGTTCGACGTTGCGCTCCCCCTACTGGTGAGAAGTGCCCCGGATCGCCGAAATTCCTCACATTCGAGGGTGATGAGCGGTACGCGCACGGCCCCGCCCCTGAGCAGGGACGGGGCCGTGCGCTCGGGCCCGGGTGCGCCGGGTCAGCCGCCGGTGCCGAACGCGACCGCCAGGTCCTCCTTGCCGCCCACACCGGACAGCGGCTTGTTGGCGAAGACCTGGGACATGTACAGGCGGCCCCCCGCGTAGAGGATCTCGGCGTACTCGGGGAGCATGCTCTGCTCCACGGTGTGCACCTCCGACGTCGCCGGGTTCTCCATCAGCGTCGTCTCCTTGAAACTGGCGCCGTCGATGCTCACGATCTGGCCGCCCTTGTCGTAGGGCGGGCGCTTGTAGGCGAGCAGGGCGGTGCCGTCCATGCGCAGCGGGGTGATCGTGTAGCCGTCGCCGGCGTCGGCGCGCTGGCCGGTCTGCTTGCCGGTGGCGAGGTCGAAGGCGACGATCTCGTTGGACCGGCTGCCCGACCCGGTGCCCTCGTGCTCCTCGGTCGGCACGTAGATCCGGTCGGCGGCGACGACGACGCCCTTGCAGTACTCGATCCGGCTGATGCCCTCGCACTTCGCCGCGTACTGGTCGCCCGGCGCGGAGATACGGGTGCGCAGGGCGCCGGTCCTGTTGTCGATGGAGAAGAAGTCCGAGATGCCGCTGCCGTCGCCCGCGCTGTCGCCGACGTCGGCGGCGACGACCAGCGGGTCCGTCGAGACGACGCTGGCGTACTCGATGCCCTTGGTCATCTTGTACTCCGAGATCACCTTCCCGCTGGCCGGGTCGATGGTCTGGATGCTGAGCTGATGGTTGTCGTAGTCGCCGCACTTGCGGACCGCGACCAGCTTCGCGCCGCCGCCGTAGCCCGCGTCGTAGCAGGTGTCGCCGACCTTCGGGGACCACAGCAGCTTGCCGGAGTCGATGTCGAAGGCGGCGCCGCCCTCGGTGGCGCCCAGGGCTGCCGTGTGGGCGCTGACGGTGACGTTGTCGAAGGTGATCGGCTGGTCACCGGAGTTGACGGTCTTCGTCCACAGCTTCTTGCCCGCGTCGAGGTCGATCGCGGCGACCTGGCTGCATCCGTGCGAGGGGTCGGCCTTGGTCGGCATCGCGGGCTCGTAGAGGATCGCCGTGCGGTTGTCCTCGGTGGTGTGGCGGGCGGCCTCGCACACCGGGCCGGGCAGCTTGATCGTCCACAGCCGGGTGCCCTTGGCGGGGTCGTAGCCGACGACCTCGGCGGCGCCGGTCTTGACGTACGTCTTGCCGGTGAGCCAGGAGCCCTGGGTGCTCATGGTGGCGGCGACCGTGGGCATGGGGACCTGGAAGAGCACCTTGGACGCGGTGTCGGCGGGCACCTTCTCCGTGCCGCCGGAGCCGCCCCCGGTGCCGTCCTTGCCGTCCTTGCCGCCGGTGCCGCCGCTGGAACTGCCGGTGTCGTGCTTGCCGTTGCCGCCCTTGCCGGACGAGGAGTACCAGATGCCGCCGCCGACGATCAGGGCGATCGCGACGACGGCCGCGACGATGATGAGCAGCTGGGCGTTCGGCTTGCGCCCGCCGCCGGACGGTCCGCCCGCGGGCCCGCCGGGCGGCTGCCCGTGGCCGTACGGGCCGGGCTGGGGGGCGCCGGGGTAGCCGTAGCCGGGCTGCGGGACGGTCGGCGGCTGCGGGTAGCCGTAGCCGGGCTGCGGCGCGGGCGGCTGCGGGTAGCCGTAACCGGGCTGCGGCGGCGGGGGTGTCTGCGGGTAGCCGTAGCCGGGCTGCGGGGTGCCCTGCGGCTGCGGGGGCTGCTGGCCCGGGGGCGGGCCGAAGCCGCCCTGCGGCTGCGGGGGCTGGTTCGGGGGCGGGGGCGGCGGCTGGCTCATGGTCTGGCTACCTCGAAAACGCGACTGGGACGGGGACGTGGGGCCGGGACGGGGACCGGCGCCGGGAACGGCGGGATCGGGCAAGGACAGGGGCGGGCGGGAGAAGACGGGACCGGGGCGGCCGGCCGGGCTCACTTGCCGAAGGCGAGCATCAGCTTCTCCTTCGCGTCGTCCTTCCCGGTCAGATGGGTGGAGGAGAGGTAGAAGCGCCCGTCCACCCAGGCGATCGACTTCGAGAAGAAGCCGGACTCGATCCGGGCGGTGCCCTGCGGGTTCTGGAGCAGCTTCGCCGGGGTGTGGACGGTGCCGGCGGTCGCGATCGAGACGACCTGGCCGCCCGCGTCGTACGTCGGCTCGACATAGGCGACGAGCCGGCCGCCCTCGATCCGGATCGGCTGCATCGACGTGTCCGCCGGGGACTTCACGCGCCACTTCTCCTTGCCGGAGGAGAGGTCGACGGCGACGATCTCGTTGGCTCCGGTGGTGGCCTTGGTCGGCAGGTAGAGGGTGTTCGCGTCGGCCGCGACGCCCTCGCAGCCCTGGAGGTCCCGGTCGAGCAGGGCCCAGCCGCACTCGGGGGCGAAGTCCTCGTCGACGCCGACCTCCGAACGGAAGGTGCCGTCGCTCTTGATGGTGGAGATGTTCCAGGCGTTCTTGCCCTGGTTGGTCAGGTAGAGGACGAGCGGGTCGAGCGAGTACGCGCGCTCGACCGACCAGCCCTTGTCGAGCTTCTGCGTCCACCGGACGCCGCCGGTGCGCGGGTCGAGCCCCTGTACTTCCTCGTGCTCGTCGGCGCCGCCGGCGCCGCAGGACGCCACGGAGACCAACTGCCGCTCGCCACCGGCGAAGGCGGTGGGGAAGCAGGCGGTGCCGTACTTCTTCTTGTCGAACAGCTTCTTGCCGCTGTGCAGGTCGTAGGCCGTGCCGGACTGGGAGCGGCCGACCATCAGCGTGTCGCCGGCCAGCGTCAGGTCGACGGATATCACGCTGTCGAACAGCGCGCCGTCGGCGACCTGGGCACTCCAGCCCTTCGCGCCGGTGTTCAGGTCGATCTGCTGGAGCTGGTTGCACTTGGCGCGGCTGCTGCTGCCGTTCATGTACGCCACGACGACCTTGTCGTCGGACGACTTGACGGGGGTGACCGCGCAGATCTTCTGCGGGAAGGTGATGGGGTCCCAGGCCGGCTTGCCGTCCGTGACGCCGTAGGCGACGAGTTCCTTGTAGGCCGCCTTCACCGCGGTCCTGCCGGTGATCCACATGCCGGGGGCGTCGGCTCCGGAGGCGGGCGCGTCGGGCGCCTCCTTGTACCAGAGCACCTTGGCCTCGCCGGGCTTGCGGCCCGCGTTGAGGTCCTGGGTGTCCGCGTTGCCACCGCTGCCGTCGCCCGGGTTGACCGGGGCGTCGGTCCCGGGGCTGTCGCTCCCGGACGCGACCGGCTTGCCGCCCTTGCCGTCCTTGCCCGCCTCGTCGTCACCGCCGCCGGTCGTGAGCGCCACCACGACGGCTCCGACGACGAGCAGCGCGACGACCGCGGCCCCGGCGGCGAGCGCGGGCCGCCGCTTGAAGGGGTTGCGGGAACCGGCGGACGACCCGTCCGGGGCGACCGGGTACGGAGGCTGCGGCGGGTAGCCGTAACCGGGCTGCGGGCCGTACGGGCCCGGCTGCTGCGGCTGACCGTACGGACCTGCCTGCGGGGGCTGACCGTACGGGCCGGGCTGGGGGGCGTACGGGCCGGGCTGCTGCGGCGGCTGGACGTACGGGCCCGGCTGCTGCGGAGCGCCGAAGCCGGGCTGCGGGGCCCCCGGCGGCTGGGGCGGCACGGGCGCACCGAAACCGGATCCGCCGGACGGCGGTTGGTCCTGCGGCGGGCCGAAGCCGCCCTGCGCGGACGGCTGGTCGGGCGGTTGCGTCATCAGCGTGTCTCCCCCTGGCTCACTGATTTCTCGCCACGCCCTGAGCTGCGTGATGGATGCAGAGTCGTCTCAGCGAGTTATCAGACGCTCTGTTCTATCACCCGGCACCGACCGTTCACGGGCCCGCGCTCCCCCCTGTTCCCAAGGGAGAACCGGCCCGTGACGCCCTCGTTATGCGCCGTCACGCCCCCTTCACGCGACCCGCGCGCCGTACGCCCCGGCCGGGCCGGGGATCAGGCGTCCTCGGCGAGTTCCAGCCAGCGCAGCTCCAGTTCGTCCCGTTCACCCGACAAGTCCCGCAGCTGGGAGTCGAGTTCGGCCACCTTCGCGAAGTCGGTGGCGTTGTCGGCGATCTGGGCGTGCAGCTTGGACTCCTTTTCGGTGATCTTGTCCAACTGCCGCTCGATCTTCTGGAGTTCCTTCTTCGCGGCACGCTGGTCGGCCGCGCTCTTCTCGGTCGTGGCCCGGGCCGGCGCCGCGGACCCGGCGGCGGCCGCGGCCGCCTCCTCCATGCGCTGACGACGCTCCAGGTACTCGTCGATGCCACGCGGCAGCATCCGCAGGGTGGCGTCGCCGAGCAGGGCGAACACCCGGTCGGTGGTGCGCTCGACGAAGAACCGGTCGTGGGAGATGACGATCATCGAGCCGGGCCAGCCGTCGAGGACGTCCTCCAGCTGGGTGAGGGTCTCGATGTCGAGGTCGTTGGTGGGCTCGTCGAGGAAGAGGACGTTGGGCTCGTCCATCAGCAGGCGCAGCAGTTGCAGCCGTCGGCGCTCGCCGCCGGACAGGTCGCCCACCGGCGTCCACTGCTTCTCCTTGCCGAAGCCGAACGTCTCGCACAGCTGCCCGGCGGTCATCTCGCGCCCCTTGCCGAGGTCGACGCGCTCGCGCACCTGCTGGACGGCCTCCAGGACCCGGGTGGCGGGGTTCAGCTCGGCGACCTCCTGGGAGAGGTAGGCGAGCTTGACGGTCTTGCCGACGTTGACGCGGCCGGCGGCGGGCTGCGTCTCGCCCTGGCTGCGGGCGGCCTCGGCCATGGCCCGCAGCAGGGACGTCTTCCCGGCGCCGTTGACGCCGACCAGGCCGATGCGGTCGCCGGGGCCGAGCTGCCAGGTGACGTGCTTGAGCAGCACCTTGGGGCCGGCCTGGACGGTGACGTCCTCCAGGTCGAAGACGGTCTTGCCGAGCCGCGACGAGGCGAACTTCATCAGCTCGCTGGTGTCGCGCGGCGGCGGCACGTCGGCGATCAGCTCGTTGGCGGCCTCGATCCGGAAGCGCGGCTTGGAGGTGCGGGCGGGGGCACCGCGCCGCAGCCAGGCCAGCTCCTTGCGGACCAGGTTCTGCCGCTTGACCTCCTCGGTCGCGGCGATCCGCTCGCGCTCGGCGCGGGCGAAGACGTAGTCGGAGTAGCCGCCCTCGTACTCGTGCACGTCACCGCGCTGCACGTCCCACATCCGGGTGCAGACCTGGTCGAGGAACCAGCGGTCGTGGGTGACGCAGACGAGCGCGGAGCGGCGCTCGCGCAGGTGCCGGGCGAGCCAGGCGATGCCCTCGACGTCGAGGTGGTTGGTCGGCTCGTCGAGGATGATCAGGTCCTGCTCGTCGATGAGGAGCTTGGCGAGCGCGATACGACGGCGCTCGCCGCCGGAGAGCGGGCCGATGACGGTGTCCAGGCCCTGCGGGAAGCCGGGCAGGTCGAGCCCGCCGAACAGGCCGGTCAGCACGTCGCGGATCTTGGCGTTGCCCGCCCACTCGTGGTCGGCGAGGTCGCGGATGACCTCGTGCCGGACGGTGGCGGCCGGGTCGAGGGAGTCGTGCTGGGTGAGCACGCCCATCCGCAGCCCGCCGTTGTGGGTGACGCGGCCGGAGTCGGCCTCCTCCAGCTTGGCGAGCATCCGGATCAGGGTGGTCTTGCCGTCGCCGTTGCGGCCGACCACCCCGATCCGATCGCCCTCGGACACGCCGAGCGAGATGCCGTCGAGGAGGGTACGGGTGCCGTACACCTTGCTGACGTTCTCGACATTGACCAGGTTGACGGCCATTTCACTCCTGCGCAGGGGGGTCGGTCAGCCTTCTAGCCTAGGCCCTGCGGAGGCGGGAGCGGGGCGCGAGGGGGCGGTCACCCTTTGTGATGACGTGACGGGGAGGCGGCCGCTACCGTGGAGGACGGGCACCAGGATCTTGTCCGTGGGAGGAACCATGACAGCCCAGCCTGCCGAGCAGTCCGGATGGCGGATGCCGCCCCTGGACGGCTACACCGTCGACGACCTGCTGACACTGCCGGATCTCCCGCCGCACACCGAGCTGATCGACGGGAGCCTGGTCCTCGTGAGCCCGCAGCGCTATTTCCACTTCGCCGCGATCGACCTGCTGGTCAACGGTTTGCGTCGCACTGTGCCGCCGGACCTGAAGGTCGCCCGTGAGATGACCGTGGTGCTCGACCGGCGCAACGGCCCCGAACCGGACATCTCCGTGATCAGAGCAGCTGCCAGGACAGGGCCGGAACAGACGTATTTCGAGGGCAAGGACGTCTTGCTGGCCGTCGAGGTCGTCTCACCGGAGTCCGAATCCCGCGACCGGCTCACCAAGACGCACAAGTACGCTGCGGCAGGCATCCAGTACTACTGGCTCGTCGAGATGAGCGGGCCGGACAGACATCCGGCCGTCGAGGCCTTCGAGCTGTCGGAGGAGACCGGCACGTACCGGTCGACCGGCAGCTACAGCAACCGCGTCAAGGTCGAGAAGCCGTACCCGATCGACATCGACCTGACGGCGATCGACGAGTTCTGAGGGACCCCGCCCTCAGACCACCGTCGCCCCCGCCACCGGCCCCGCCGCCGTCCGTACCGTGCGGCAGGTGCCCGAGGCCGCGAGCGCCTCCGCCACCTTCTCCGCCGATTCCGCGTCGCGGGTCAGGAACGCCGTCGTGGGGCCGGACCCGGAGACCAGCGCGGCGAGCGCACCCGCCCCGCGTCCCGCCGCCAGTGTGTCGGCCAGTTCCGGGAAGAGGGACAGCGCGGCGGGCTGGAGGTCGTTGGAGACGGCCGCCGCCAGCGCCTCGGGGTCGCCCTTCGCCAGCGCCTCCAGCAGATCGGCGCAGGCCACCGGCTCCGGGATGTCCCGGCCCTCGGCCAGCCGGTCGAACTCCCGGAAGACCGCCGGGGTCGACAGGCCGCGGGAGGCCATCGCGAACACCCAGTGGAAGGTCCCGCCGGTCTCCAGAGCGGTCAGCCGCTCCCCGCGCCCGACGCCGAGCGCCGCCCCGCCGACCAGGCTGAACGGCACGTCGCTGCCGAGCTCGGCGCAGATCTCCAGCAGTTCCTCGCGGGAGGCGCCCGTGCCCCACAGCGTGTCGCAGGCGAGCAGCGCGCCCGCGCCGTCCGCGCTGCCGCCCGCCATGCCGCCGGCCACCGGGATGTCCTTGGCGATGTGGATGTGCACGGCCGGTTCGAGGCCCCGCCGCCCGGCCAGCGCGATCGCGGCGCGCGCGGCGAGGTTGCTGCGGTCCAGCGGGACCTGAGCGGCGTCCGGGCCCTCGCAGGTGACCCGCAGCTCGTCGGCCGGGGTCACGGTGACCTCGTCGTACAGCCCGACGGCCAGGAAGACGTTGGCCAGGTCGTGGAAGCCGTCCGGCCGGGCCGCCCCGACCGCCAGCTGGACGTTGACCTTGGCCGGAACCCGTACCGTGACGCTCACTCGCCCGTCCCCTCGTAGGCGTCCTTGTGCTCGGCGATGCGCGCGAACTCCTCGACCGTCAGCGACTCCCCGCGCGCCTGCGGCGAGACGCCGGCGGCGACCAGGGCCGCCTCGGCGGCCGCCGCGGAGCCCGCCCAGCCGGCCAGCGCCGCGCGCAGCGTCTTGCGGCGCTGCGCGAACGCCGCGTCGACGACCGCGAAGACCTCCGTGCGGGAGGCCGTGGTCTTGATCGGCTCGGTCCGCCGGACCAGCGAGACCAGCCCGCTGTCGACGTTCGGCGCGGGCCAGAAGACATTGCGGCCGATCGCCCCGGCCCGCTTGACCTCGGCGTACCAGTTGGCCTTGACCGAGGGCACGCCGTAGACCTTCGAGCCGGGCGCGGCGGCCAGCCGGTCGGCGACCTCCGACTGCACCATCACCAGGGTGCGCTCGATGCTCGGGAAGGTCTGGAGCATGTGCAGCAGCACGGGGACGGCGACGTTGTACGGGAGGTTCGCGACCAGCGCGGTCGGGGCCGGGCCGGGCAGCGCGCCGACGTGCATCGCGTCGGAGTGCACGAGCGCGAACCGGTCGGCGCGCTGCGGCATCCGGGCGGCGACGGTCGCGGGCAGCGCGGCGGCCAGCACGTCGTCGATCTCCACCGCCGTGACCCGGTCGGCGGCCTCCAGCAGGGCGAGGGTGAGGGAGCCGAGCCCCGGACCGACCTCGACGACCACGTCGTCGGGGCGGACCCCGGCGGTGCGCACGATGCGGCGGACCGTGTTCGCGTCGATCACGAAGTTCTGGCCGCGCTGCTTGGTCGGGCGCACCCCGAGGGCGGCCGCCAGTTCGCGGATGTCGGCGGGGCCCAGCAGGGCGTCAGGGGTGGGGCTGCTCACGGCACCAGGGTACGGGGCCGCGGGCGGCCCCTCGTCCGCTGCGCCGCCGCCTGCCGTCCGTCCCGCCGCGGTCCGGGGCCGCTCACCCGTGCAGCCGTGACCCGCAGTGCGGCCAGGGTGTCGCCCCCCGCCGTACGTACAGCCGCTTGGCCCGCCGGGTCTGCTCCGCGGCCGGCGCGTCCTGCGGCCGTCCGCTCCCGCCGAGGCTGTGCCAGGTGTGCGTGTCGAACTGGTAGAGCCCGCCGTACGTCCCCGACCGGTCGACGGCGTCCGGCCGGCCGCCCGACTCGCAGGCCGCGAGGCTTCTCCAGTCGAGGTGGTCGGCGCCGCGGGCCGACGGCGGCAGCGGCTTCGTGCCCACCCTCACCAGCTGCGACCGTGGCTCCCGGATCCGCTCGGACCGCTCGCGCCGCGGCTTCTGCCGGACGCCGTTGACGGTCCGCAGGGCGTAGGTGATGCGCCGCAGCCCCGGCCGTCCGGCCCGTTCGACGACCTCCGTGCCGCGCAGCAGCGAGGCGTCGGCGATGCGCCGCACCTCGAACGGGATCGCCTCCTCCCGGACCTCCCTGCCGCCGGTGATCCGCAGCACGGTCACCGTCTGCCCGTCGCGCGGGAAGCTCCCGGCCGGGACCGAGATGGCGTCCTGGCCGTGCAGGGTGATCCCGGCCTGCTCGACGGCCTCGCCGACGGTCGCGGCGTTGGTGCGCACGGTGCGGGCCCGGCCGTCCGCCATGATCGTGACGGCGCGTTCGGTACGCACGTCCAGCGCGAGCCCCTCCCGCCCGATGCGCCGGTGACGCGCGGCGGACAGATACGCGCCCTCCACCCGCACCCCCAGCTGTTCCAGCGCCTCCTGCACGGTGTGCGCCGTCGTCCACACCTCGGCCCGCCGGCCGTCGACGGTGAGCCGCACCGGCCGTCCGTAGCGCACCGCGATCTCCTGACCCGAGGCCAGGGGCGTGCCGGGGGCGGGCGCCACCGTGTCGTGGGCTCCGACCCGGACGCCCTCCTGCGCGAGCAGCTCGGTCACGTCGTCGGCGAAGGTGTGCAGGCTGCGCGGTCTGCCGTCGACGTCCAGCTCGACGGCCTTGTCCTGGGCGACGAAGGCGGTGGTGCCGCCGGCCAGGACGGCGACGACCAGCGCCCGCGGGAGCAGTCGGCGCACCCGGCCGTCCACCCGCCCGGCGTACCCGAGCCTGTGCCGCCGCGAGGGGCGCCGGTCCGGCGTGACGCGCTCGACGAGTGTGGGCGCTTCCGCACCCGGCGGGCGCAGCGTCTGGCGCGGGAGCGTGGCGTCCTCCGACCCGTGCACGCCGTAGGGCCCGGGGGCCTCGTAGGGCCCGTATCCCTCGTACGCTCCATGGGCCGTGTAGGACGCATAGGACTCGTACGTCTCGTACGAGTCCTGCACCTCGTACGAGTCCTGCACCTCGTCCGTCCCGAACGCTTCGTACGCGTCGTACGGCTCGCGCGCCTCACGCATCCCGGGCGTCTCATAGGCGGGCCGGTACGTGTCCTGGTACCTGTACTGGTGCACGTCCTGGTGCACGTCCTGGTACGTGTCCCGGTACATCCCGAACGGCTCGTACGCCCCGGGCGCCGCGTACACGCCGTACGCCAGCGTCTGGGCGCTGTGCAGGTCGAAGCCGCCGTGGGGGTCGGCCTCCGGGGCCGGAGGGACGGGATCGGGGCCGGGGCCGCCGTGTCCCGCGTACCCCCCGTACCCCTGGTAGGGCTCGTACGCCTGATACGTCTCGTACTGCGAGTTGCTCACGCCGACACGCTCCACAGGGCCAGACGGGTCCGGATCGGGCCCCCAGAACCTAGCGGAGCCGGCGTCACTCTCCAAAGCCGTGCGACTACGCACAGTCGTGCCCAGAGTGAGTGCCGGTCGCCGCGATTGCGGTCCTCCGGTCACGAGACGGTCACATGGTGTAGTCGAAGGCGCGGGCCGTGTTCGCCGCGAGGGCTCCCGCCAGCGCGTCCTCGTCGATACCCCGCACGGCGGCCAGGGCGCGCACCGTGACCGGAATGAGATACGGGGCGTTGGGCCGTCCGCGGTACGGGGCCGGGGTCAGGAAGGGCGCGTCGGTCTCCACCAGGAGCAGCTCCAGCGGAGCGACGGCGACGGCGTCGCGCAGGTTCTGGGCGTTCTTGAAGGTGACGTTGCCGGCGAAGGACATGAAGTACCCGGCGCGGGCGCAGATCTGCGCCATGTCGGCGTCGCCGGAGTAGCAGTGGAAGACGGTCCGCTCCGGAGCGCCCTCCTCCTTCAGCACGCGCAGGACGTCGGCGTGGGCGTCGCGGTCGTGGATGACCAGCGCCTTGCCGTGCCGCTTGGCGATCTCGATGTGGGCGCGGAAGGACCGCTCCTGCGCCTCCTTGCCCTCGGGGCCTGTGCGGAAGTAGTCGAGTCCCGTCTCTCCGACGCCCTTGACCTGGGGCAGCCCGGCCAGCCGGTCGATCTCGGCGAGCGCCTCGTCGAGCGCGGCGGTGCCGCCCGGGGTGCGCGCGCCCTGCCGGGACCAGCCGTCGGGGTCGCCGTGGACGATGCGCGGGGCCTCGTTGGGGTGCAGGGCGACGGTCGCGTGGACGCTGTCGTGGGCGGCCGCGGTCTCGGCGGCCCAGCGTGAGCCCTTGATGTCGCAGCCGACCTGGACGACCGTCGTGACCCCCACCGACGCCGCTTTCGCGAGGCCCTCCTCGACCGTGCCGGACTGCATGTCGAGGTGGGTGTGGGAGTCGGCGACCGGCACCCTGAGGGGTTCCGGGAGCGGCGGCGCCGCGTTCTTGTCGTCGTTCGAAGGCATGCCCCGATCCTACGAAAGGGGCATGCCGTCCCGGGCCGTGCGGGGCGTCAGCCCACCCTGCGCTGGAACGGGTGCAGGAGATCGGACAGGTGCCAGTGGTGCTCCGCGGGCGGCGGCGCCCCCTGCTGCACCTGCTGCTCCTGCTGTTCGCGTGCGTGGCGCGGCTGCCGGTGCAGCAGGTCCTGCACGAAGGACACCTGGCCCGCGCGCATGATCCGTACGACGTTGCCGTCGCAGTTCACACAGGCCGGGCGGCTCAGCGGGGACGGCACGACCCGGCCGCCCGTCACGTAGAGCACGAACTCGTTGCCGTCGGCGTCCGTGTGGTGCTCGATCTCGTACGACTGTTCCCAGCCGTGCCCGCACCTCATGCAGGCGAAGGAATAGGACTCGTTGACCACGGACTTCGCTCCGTCGCGAAGACCGGTCCGCCCTGCGATCTCACTCATGCCAGCTCCTGCTGTCCGCTGGACGAGCGCCCCCGGCGAGGGAGTTCCCCCCGGAACCCCGGCGAAGGCGAGGGACGGGTGCGTCCCTGCATCCAGTGGACGCCTCCACCGGCCCGAATGCATCAGGACTGTCGAGTGTTGGAGCCGATTTGGACCTTCCTTGCCGAAACGGCCTCGGCGGGCGGGCTGGGCTTTGCCTGGCGCGAGCGCCCTTTGCCCGCGCATGGGGCGCTCGCTCATGGGAGAAGCGCCCTGCTCAGAGGGCGTACGGCGACCGGTGCGAGACGCCTCGGAGCGCGCCGCCGGACCGCCGCAGGGCGCCGCGGCGGACCGCGCGAGGCATCCGCACGAACGGCGCAACGCACCTCCGCGAACGGCGCAACGCGCCCCGGAGATCGGCGCAAGGCGCCTCGGCGGGCGGCGCGAGGTGCCCAGGAGGTCGGCGCGAGGCGGCTCAGCGGCCGGCGTTCTTCGCCGCGACCACCGCGTCGAACACCTCACGCTTGGGCAGGCCGGCCTCCGCGGCCACCGCCGCGATCGCCTCCTTGCGGGGCTCCCCCGCCTCCTCGCGCACCCGCACCCGGCGCACCAGTTCCTCGGCGTCGAGTTCCTGCCCGCCCCGCTCGGCCGCCCCCTCGACCACGACGGTGATCTCGCCCCGCACGCCCTCGGCGGCCCACGCGGCCAGCTCGGCGAGGCCGCCGCGCCGGACCTCCTCGTACGTCTTGGTCAGCTCGCGGCAGACGGCGGCACGCCGGTCGGCGCCGAAGACCTCGGCCATGGCGGCGAGGGTGTCGTCGAGCCGGTGCGGGGCCTCGAAGTAGACGAGGGTGCGGCGCTCCCCGGCGACCTCCCGCAGCCGGGACAGTCGCTCGCCCGCCTTGCGCGGCAGGAAGCCCTCGAAGCAGAAGCGGTCGACGGGCAGCCCGGACAGCGCCAGCGCGGTCAGCACGGCGGACGGTCCGGGTACCGCGGTGACCTTGACGTCCTTCTCTACGGCCGCGGCGACCAGCCGGTAGCCGGGGTCGGACACGGACGGCATGCCCGCGTCGGTGACCAGCAGCACCCGGGCGCCGCCCACCAGCGCCTCGACCAGTTCCGGCGTGCGGGCCGCCTCGTTGCCCTCGAAGTACGACACCACCCGCCCCTTGGGCATCACGCCCAGGGCCTGGGTCAGGCGCCGCAGCCGCCGGGTGTCCTCGGCGGCGACGACGTCGGCGCCGGCCAGTTCCGCGGCGAGCCGGGGCGGAGCGTCCTGAATGTCGCCGATGGGGGTGCCTGCCAAGACAAGGGTTCCAGTCACGTCACCATCCTCCCAGGGGCGGACCAAGGGGACGCATCCGGACCGGTACCGCCCTTGCACGGGACTCACACAGAAGGGTTCCCTACGATGGCGCGGTGACCAGTACCGCGTCCTCCACGGACATCCGGCAGGGCCGGGCCCCGCACGACCAGCAGCCGTCGTGGCAGCAGCGGCTGAGGCGATTCGGCTACTCGGCGCCGGCGTCGGGACCCGCGAGCGACGTCCGCGAACGGCTCGTGCCGCCGTACGCCGAACCCAGCCCCCGGCTGTGGGCGGCGCTCGGCCTCCCGCCCACCCTCGCCGACCGCCTGAGGCGCTGGTCGGGCTGGGGCGGTCCGCTGCTGGTCACCCTGTTCGCGGGGGTGCTGCGGTTCTGGAACCTGGGCAGCCCGAGGGCGGTGATATTCGACGAGACGTACTACGCGAAGGACGCGTGGGCGCTCGTCCACCGCGGGTTCGAGGTCAACTGGGACAAGAACGCCAACGACCTCGTGCTGTCCTCCCACGGGCATCTGACCATCCCGGTGGACGCGGCCTACGTCGTGCACCCGCCGGTCGGCAAGTACGTCATCGGGCTCGGCGAGCTGATCTTCGGGTTCGACCCGTTCGGCTGGCGGTTCATGACGGCGCTGCTCGGCACGCTCAGCGTCCTGGTGCTGTGCCGGGTCGGCCGCCGGATCTTCCGCTCCACCTTCCTGGGCTGCCTGGCGGGCGCGCTGATGGCGGTCGACGGACTGCACTTCGTGATGAGCCGCACCGCGCTGCTCGACGGCGTGCTGATGTTCTTCGTCCTGGCCGCGTTCGCCTGTCTGGTCATCGACCGCGACCGGGCGCGCGCGAGACTCGCGGCGGCGCTCCCCGAGGACGCGGACGGCCTGGCCCGGCCGGACGCGCTCGTCGCCGAGACCACCCGGCTGGGCCTGCGGCCCTGGCGCTGGGCGGCAGGTCTGCTGCTCGGCCTGGCCATCGGCACCAAGTGGAACGGCCTGTACATCATGGCGGGGTTCTGCGTCATGACGCTGCTCTGGGACGTCGGCTCCCGCAAGGTCGCCGGCGCGCGCAACGCGTACACGACGGTCCTCAAGCGCGACACGGGCCTGGCGTTCCTCGCCACCGTGCCGGTCGCGCTCGTCACGTACCTCGTGTCCTGGACCGGCTGGATCCTCTCCGCGGACGACGGCTCCGGCGGCTACTACCGCAACTGGGCCGTCACCGACGGGAAGAACAGCAGCTGGTCCTGGCTGTTCCCGGACTGGTGGCGCAGCCTGTGGCACTACGAGCACGAGGTCTACAACTTCCACGTCCACCTCTCCTCGCCGCACACCTACCAGTCGAACCCGTGGAGCTGGCTCGTGCTGGGCCGCCCGGTCTCGTACTTCTACGAGTCCCCGCTGCCCGGCACAGACGGCTGCCCCTCCGACGCGAGCGAGAAGTGCGCGCGCGAGGTCCTGGCGATCGGCACGCCGATGCTGTGGTGGGTGGGCTGCTTCGCGCTGCTGTACGTGCTGTGGCGCTGGTTCTTCCGCCGTGACTGGCGCGCGGGCGCGATCGCCTGCGGCATCGTGGCCGGATACCTGCCCTGGTTCATGTACCAGGAGCGCACGATCTTCCTCTTCTACGCCGTCGTCTTCGTGCCGTTCCTCTGTCTGGCGGTGGCGATGCTGCTCGGCGCGATCGTCGGGCCACCGGGCTCGACGGAGACCCGCCGCGTCGCGGGCGCGACCGGCGCGGGCGTCCTGGTCCTGCTGATCGCCTGGAACTTCATCTACTTCTGGCCCCTGTACACCGGCCAGGCCGTCCCGATCGACGACTGGAGATCGCGGATGTGGCTGGACACCTGGGTCTAGCCGCTACGCCACAATCCCCGGCCCCGGGTGTGGGGCCGGGGATTGTGGCGTATCTCGGCCAGGGAGCGCACCCGATTCGGTCAACTCCTGTCACAACAGCCGCCGCTGCCCTTAGTCTGTACCGGGTCGATAGTTTCTGAACGTGTTCAGAAACTGCCCGGAAGGGTCACAACGGGGAGGGACGCGCACATGCGCAAGGGGGCAAAGTCCGCCATAGTCGCCACGGTGTTCACCGTGATGGTGGGCGGAGCGGGATACGGCGCCTACAACTTCGTGTCCGCGCTGAACGAGAGCGCGGAAGGCGGGTCGTCGAAGGCGGGCGGGCCGGCCCCGGTGAAGACCGGTCCGCCGAGCCGCGACGAGGTGAAGGAGACGACCGCCGGGTTCTTCGCGGCCTGGGAGAAGGGGGACGCGGCGAAGGCGGCGGCGTTCACGAACAACGACGCCAAGGCCGAGCCGCTGCTGACGTCGTACGGCCAGGACGCGCACATCACGGGGGTGCGGATCACGCCGGGCACCGCGAGCGGCGCCACGGTCCCCTTCACGGTCAAGGCGACGGTGTCGTACGACGGGAAGTCCGAGCCGCTCGACTACAGCAGCAGGCTGACGGTGGTGCGCGGGGTCACCACCGGGCGGGCGCTGGTCGACTGGCAGCCCTCGGTCGTGCACCCGCAGCTGACCGGCATGGACGACACCCTGGTCACCGGCGAGTCGGCGAAGCCGCCGATCGAGGCCGTGGACCGGGACGGGAAGGTCCTGACGAAGGAGAAGTACCCCTCCCTCGGGCCGATCCTGGACGAGCTGCGCGATAAGTACGGCGAGCAGGCGGGCGGCACGCCGGGCGTGGAGCTGAGCATCCGGCACGCCGGCGGCAACTCCGCCGACACCACGCTGCTGACCCTCGCGAAGGGCAAGGCGGGCCGGCTGCCGACGACGCTCAGCGCGAGCGCGCAGGCGGCGGCCGAACGGGCGGTCCAGAAGTACGCCGAGTCGTCCGTGGTGGCCGTGCAGCCGAGCACCGGCGAGGTGCTGGCCGTCGCCAACCACCGGAACGACGGCTGGAACGCGGCCTTCCTGGGGCGGCTGGCCCCCGGCTCCACCATGAAGATCATCAGCGCGGCGACCCTCATCGACAACGGGATCACCACCGCGAACGGTCCCGCACCCTGCCCTGACAACGCTGTCTGGCAGAGCCAGACCTTCCACAACCTCACGAACATGGCTCCGGACGAGCACGCCACCCTCTCCGAGAGCTTCTCGCGCTCCTGCAACACGGCGTTCGTGAAGTACGCGGACGAGGTCAAGGTCGACTCCCTGACCCAGGAGGCCGAGAACCGGTTCGGGCTCGGGCAGGACAACTGGAAGACCGGCATCCCGTCCTTCGACGGCTCCGTCCCGGCCTCCGGCGGCCCGGACACCGCCGCCAACCTGATCGGCCAGGGCCAGGTCCAGATGAGCCCGCTGAACATGGCCTCGGTGACCGCGACCGCGATGACGGGCGCCTTCCGCCAGCCGGTGATCGTGCCCCGCAGCCTCGACGACCGCGAACTCGCCACCGCGCGGGGCCTGTCGGCCGGCACGGTCCAGCAGCTGCGCTCCATGATGAACCGCACGGCCACCAGCGGCACCGCGGCCCGCGTGATGTCCGGCCTGAGCGGCCGCATCGGCGCGAAGACCGGCTCCGCCGAGGTCGACGGCCAGGCCAAGTCGAACAGTTGGTTCACCGGGTACCGCAACGACGTCGCGGCGGCGGCCATGACCCAGGAGGGCGGCCACGGCGGCGACGCGGCGGGCCCGATCGTGGCGGCGGTGCTGCGCGCGGCCAGCTGAGGCGGGCCCGCGCGGCCGTGCGACGCCCCCGGCCCGGGGCCCGCGCCGCCGGTGCACACAAGCCCCCACGGCCGGTGCGAAGCCGCTCATAAGGGTGGCTCACGTCACCCGCACAGGACGGGACTCTAGGCTGGTCGCGTCGTTGGGTGTGTGAGGGCAGTGTGAACGGCGGGGCGAGGGGCCCTGGGAAGCGCGGAGGGCAGGGCTGTGGGCAAGCGGAGACGGGTCGCCGAGCAACGGCGGCGCACGAGACCTGCGGTGGTCGGCGGGATCGTCGCCGTCGTGGTGGCGGGCGCCGGGCTCGGGGTGTACGCGCTGAGCGGCGGGGCCTCGGCCGGGAGCGGGTCGACGGCCTCCGACAAGCCGAAGGTCAAGACCGGCCCGCTGTCGGCGACCGAGGTCACCACCACGGCCGGGCGCTTCCTGACCGCCTGGCAGAAGGGCAGCCCCACCCTGGCCGCGGCGGCCACGGACGACCCCGCGGCCGCGACCGCCCTGCTGACCGGCTACACCAAGGACGCCCATGTCACCGGCGTCACCCTCGCCGCGGGCGCCCGCGTCGGCGACAAGGTGCCGTTCTCGGTGAAGGGCACGGTGACGTACAAGGGCGTCAGCAAGCCGCTCGCGTACGACAGCGCGCTGACGGTCGTGCGCCGAACCTCGGACGGCAAGCCGCTGGTCGGCTGGCACGCCTCCGTCGTCCATCCCGACCTCCAGGACGGCGACACGCTCGTCACCGACGACTCCGACACCCCGCCGGTGACGGCTCTGGACCGGAACGGCGGAGAGATCACCACCGCCAAGTACCCGTCGCTGGGCCCGGTGCTGGACGGACTGCGCGAGAAGTACGGCAAGATCGCGGGCGGCAAGGCGGGCATCGAACTGCGGGTGGCGCGCGGGAAGGCCGCGAAGGCCGACAAGGCCTCCGACAAGACCCTGCTGGAGCTGAGCAAGGGCACCCCGGGCACGGTGAGGACCACGCTGAGCCCGACCCTCCAGGCGGCGGCCGAACAGCAGGTCACCAAGCAGGCGCGGGCGTCGGTGGTCCTCATGCGCCCGTCCACGGGCGAGATCCTCGCGGTGGCCAACACCAGCCACACCTTCAACACGGCCTTCCAGGGCTCCCTCGCGCCCGGCTCCACGATGAAGGTCATCACCTCCTCGCTGCTGATCGAGAAGAACCTCGCGTCGGCGGACAAGAAGCACCCCTGCCCCAAGACCTTCGACTACGGCGGCTGGAAGTTCCACAACGACGACGACTTCGAGATCAAGGACGGCACGTTCAAGGCGAGCTTCGCGCGCTCCTGCAACACGGCCTTCATCAGCCAGGCGGGCAAGCTCTCGGACTCCGACCTGACCAAGCAGGCCCAGCAGGTCTTCGGGCTGTCGATGAACAACTGGGTGATCGGTGTGCCCACCTTCGACGGCGAGGTGCCGCCGCAGAGCAGGGCGCAGAAGGCGGCGGAGCTGATCGGCCAGGGCGGGGTGCGGATGAACCCGCTGAACATGGCGTCGGTGGCCGCGACGGTCAAGTCGGGCACCTTCCGCCAGCCCTACCTGGTCTCCCCGAAGACGGACGGCCGCACGCTGGCCACCGCCACCCGCACCCTGTCCGGCGCGACGCTGGCGCAGCTGCGCGAGCTGATGCAGTACACGGCCGCCTACGGCACCGCCGCGGAGGCGATGTCGGGGCTCGGCCCGGACTACGGCGCCAAGACGGGTTCGGCGGAGGTGGACAACCAGGAGAAGCCCAACGGCTGGTTCACGGCGTACCGCGGGGACCTCGCGGCCGCCGGTGTCGTCCAGGCGGGCGGCCACGGCGGTGACACCGCGGGCCCGATCGTGGCGGCCCTGCTGCGGATGGGCGGCTGAACCGGCCGTCCGCCGCCGGCCGTCGTCAGTTCGACAGGGGCATGGGCGCGGCCCTGTACGTGCGGCGCAGGAACCGGATCAGGGTCTTCGTGTCGAACTGCACCACCGAGACCCCCTGCGCCGAGTGGAACTCGACGACGGTCTGGACCCGGCCGCACGGCCACACCCGCACGTCCCCCGAGCCCGCCGGGGCACGCAGCCCCTGCTCCAGCAGGGACCGGGAGAACGTCCACTCGGGCCGGTCGGGGAGGGCGATGCGCACGGCCCGGGGATCGGCGTCCGGGTCGTAGCGCAGACGCACGGGGACCGCCTCGGGCTCCGCCCGGTCGTTCTCGTCGGTGACGACGTGGGCTCGCGCGAACTGCTCGACTACAGACATCGACGACCCTTCACCATGCGTGACCGCTGCGAAATCTACTCCTCCACTCCCTCTCCAATGTCCCATATTTCATAGAATGCGCCTTTCGGGGCAGGCGTCCCGTTCAAGCGATGCACGATGCACGAGCATCTCGCTCTTGCAACTCGTTCGCATTAAGCCACTATCATCGAACGGTGCATGTGCCTGACGGATTCATCAACGCCCCCACCTCCGCCGTGACCGGAGTCGTCGCCGCGGGAGCCATCGCCGTGAGCCTGCGCGGCGCCCGCCGCGAGCTCGACGAGCGCACGGCCCCGCTGGCCGGACTCGTGGCCGCGTTCATCTTCGCCGTGCAGATGCTGAACTTCCCGGTCGCGGCCGGGACCAGCGGACATCTGCTGGGCGGCGCGCTGGCCGCGATACTGGTGGGCCCCTTCACCGGGGTCCTGTGCGTGTCCGTGGTCCTGCTGATGCAGGGCATCCTCTTCGCCGACGGCGGCCTGACCGCGCTCGGCGTGAACATCACCGACATGGCGATCGTGACGACGGTGGTCGCCTACGCCGTCTTCCGCGGCCTGCTGCGGGTGCTGCCGCGCAAGCGGCGGTCGGTGACGGTCGCCTCCTTCGTCGCCGCCCTGCTCTCCGTCCCGGCCGCCGCCGTGGCGTTCACGCTGATGTACGCGATCGGCGGCACCACGGACGTGGCCGTCGGCAAGGTCGCCACCGCCATGGTCGGCGTGCATGTGCTGATCGGCATCGGCGAGGCCGTGATCACCGCGCTGACCGTCGGCGCCGTGATCGCCGTACGCCCGGACCTCGTCCACGGCGCACGCGGTCTGGAGCAGCGGCTGAAGCTGCGCGTGAACGGCGACCTGGTCGACGTCCCCGCCGCCGCGCCCGCCCCGGTGGCCGCCCGCACCTCCCGGCGCACGCTGTGGATCACCGGTCTCGTCACCTCCCTCGTGCTGGCCGGGTTCGTCAGCTTCTACGCCTCGGCCAGCCCCGACGGCCTGGAGAAGGTCGCCCACGACCAGGGCATCGACCGCAAGACCGAGCGGCACGCCTCCGACGGCTCCCCGCTGGCCGGCTACGGCGTCAAGGACGTCGGCGACGCGCGTCTGTCCGGCGGTCTCGCGGGCGTGATCGGCGTCGGTGTCACCGTCGTCGCGGGCAGCGCGGTGTTCTGCACGGTACGCCGGCGCCGTACGGCCGACGCGTCGCCCGCCTCCGTGTCCGCGGGCGCCTGAGATGGGGGCGGGACACGCGCACCGGCTCTACCGGCACGGCCACTCCGCCGTGCACGGGCTGCCGCCGCACACCAAGCTGGCCGCCGCGTTCGCCTTCGTGGTGGTCGTGGTGTCGACCCCGCGGGAGGCGATGTGGGCGTTCGGCCTGTACGCCGCCCTGCTGGCCCTGGTCGCGTACGCCGCACGGGTGCCGGCCGGTTTCCTGCTGAAGCGGCTGCTGATCGAGGTGCCGTTCGTCGCGTTCGCCGTGCTCATGCCGTTCGTGGCGGAGGGGGAGCGGGTGGACGTGCTGGGCCTGTCGCTGAGCGTCTCCGGTCTGTGGGGCGCCTGGAACGTGCTCGCCAAGGGCACCCTCGGCGTCGCCGCCTCCGTCCTGCTGGCCTCCACCACCGAACTGCGCGAACTCCTGCTCGGCCTGCAACGCCTGAAGCTGCCGCCGCTGCTGGTGCAGATCGCCTCCTTCATGATCCGGTACGGCGACGTCATCACCGACGAGATGCGGCGGATGCGCATCGCACGGGAGTCGCGCGGCTTCGAGGCGAAGGGCGTACGGCACTGGCCGGTGCTCGCGAAGTCCGCGGGCGCGCTGTTCATCCGCTCCTACGAACGGGGCGAGCGGGTGCACCTGGCCATGGTCAGCCGGGGGTACGCCGGCGCGATGCCGGTCATCGACGAGGTGACCGCCTCCCGGGCGCAGTGGTCGTACGCCCTCACCCTCCCCTTCGCCGCCCTCGTCGTATGTCTGCTGGGATGGACGCTGTGACACCTTCACTGGACGTGGCCGGACTGGCCTTCGCGTACCCCGACGGCCACCAGGCCCTGTTCGGCGTGGACTTCTCGATCGCGCGCGGCGAACGGGTCGCGCTGCTCGGGCCGAACGGCGCGGGCAAGACGACCCTCGTGCTGCACCTCAACGGCATCCTGACCGGCGGCGCTGGCATCGTGACGGTCGCGGGGCTGCCGGTCGGCCGCAAGCACATGGCCGAGATCCGCCGCCGGGTGGGCATCGTCTTCCAGGACCCCGACGACCAGCTCTTCATGCCGACCGTCCGGGAGGACGTGGCCTTCGGTCCCGCGGCGGCCGGTCTGCGGGGACCGGAGCTGGAGCGGCGGGTGGACCGCGCGCTGGAGCAGGTCGGCATGGCGGGGTTCAAGGACCGCCCGCCGCACCACCTCTCCTTCGGACAGCGCCGCCGGGTGGCCGTGGCGACCGTGCTGGCGATGGAGCCGGAGATCCTGGTCCTGGACGAGCCCTCGTCGAACCTGGACCCCGCCTCCCGGCGCGAACTCGCCGACATCCTGAGGTCGTTGGACGTGACCGTGCTGATGGTCACGCACGACCTGCCGTACGCGCTGGAGCTGTGCCCGCGGGCGCTGATCCTGAGCGAGGGCGTGATCGCGGCCGACGGGCGCACGGGCGAACTGCTCTCGGACGACGCACTCATGCGCTCCCATCGCCTGGAACTTCCCTTCGGCTTCGACCCCCGCTCGGTGACAATGGGCGCGTGACGCACCAAGAGGACGCCGGGCCGGACTCCGCGGCGGACACCGGGCCGCAGGCCGCACCGGGCGCGGAGCCGATCCCCGGACCCGGCACCGGGCCGGACACCGAACCGCCGCTGCCGGGCACCGAACCGCCGCTGCTGGACGACCAGTTGTGCTTCGCGCTGTACGCGGCCCAGCGCGCGGTGACGGCGGCCTACCGCCCGCTTCTCGACGAGCTCGGTCTCACCTATCCGCAGTACCTGGTGCTGCTGGTGCTCTGGGAGCGGGGCGAGATCACCGTAAAGGAGCTGACCGAGGCGCTGCGGCTCGACTACGGCACGGTCTCGCCGCTGCTGAAGCGGCTGGAGTCGGCGGGTCTCGTGCACCGGGAGCGCTCGCCGCACGACGAACGCTCGGTGTTCGTCGCCGTCACCGGGCGCGGGGAGGCGCTCAGGGAGCGTGCGGCACGGCTGCCCGGCGCGCTGCTCACGGCGACGGGGCTCGACTCGGCGGCGGTGCTGAGGCTGCGCGAGGAGCTGTGGGAGCTGACCGGACGGGCGCACGACGCGGCCGGACGACTCCGCTGAACCGCCCGTCCGCGAGTGTTACCCACGGTTACTCCCCCCGTCTCCCACCCCGCCCATACCGGTCGGTATCTTGTGCACGATGTACCTGTAACTTCCGTGCCGCCTGCCGTTTGTGCAACGCCCTGGGGGAGGTCCCGCCGTGATCGAAGGTGCCGCTGTCGACACCCGCCCGACAAAGATCATGTACGTCGCCGAGGCCACCGCACACGGCGGCCGCAACGGCTATGTCACCAGTCAGGACGGCCGGATCGACCTGAAGGTCGCGATGCCCCCGGCGCTGGGCGGCGACGGCGACGGCACCAATCCGGAGCAGCTGTTCGCGGCCGGCTACAGCTCCTGCTTCCACAACGCGCTGATCCTCGTCGGCAACCGCGCGGGCTACGACCTGACCGGCTCCACGGTCGCCGCGAAGGTCGGCATCGGCCCCAACAGGACCCACGGCTACGGCCTCGCGGTCGCCCTGAGCGTGTCCCTGCCGGTCCTGGACGCGGAGATCGCCGCGAAGCTCGTGGACGCGGCCCACCAGGTCTGCCCCTACTCCAACGCCACCCGCGGCAACATCGAGGTGTCGATCGTCCTGGGCTGAGCCGTACCGCCGGCCGTCCGGCCGATGCCACCCCGTGGAATCGAAGGCCGGACGGATGTGTTGCACTGACTGTCGTAAGTCGGTGCAGGGAAGGGACCCCGGACGTGAACGTGCACGGCACAGTAGCCGAGGGCTTCGAGCCGGTCAGGGAAGCGTTCGTACGCAACTTCGAGGTGCTCGGGGACCGGGGCGCGGCGGTGGCCGTCTACCGGGACGGGCACCGCGTCGTGGACCTGTGGGGCGGCACCCGGGACGTCGACGGCCCTGCGCCCTGGGAGCGGGACACCGCCCAGATAGTGCGCTCGGCCACCAAGGGCGTGGCCGCCGCCGCGCTCCTGCTGCTGCACCAGCGCGGTGAACTGGACCTTCAGGCCCCGGTCGGCACCTACTGGCCCGAGTACAAGGCGGCGGGCAAGGAACGGACCAGCGTCGCGGACGTGCTGGCGCACCGCGCGGGCGTGCCGGTGCTGGACCGGCCGCTGAGCCCCGCCGAGGCCGCCGATCCCGACCTCGGGGCGGCGGCGGTCGCCGCGCAGGCACCGGTCTGGGAGCCGGGCACGGCGCACGGCTACCACGCACAGACCTACAGCTGGCTGACCGGCGAACTGGTCCGGCGGATCACCGGCCTGCCGGTCGGCGAGTGGATCGCGGCCGAGATCGCCGGACCGGCCGGAGCCGACTTCCGGCTCGGGATCGCCCCGGCGCAGGCCGGGCGGGCGGGCCGGGTCGGGCAGATCGAGCCCCCGGCGGGCGCGGGCGCCCTGCGGGTCCGGCCCACGCGGGCCGTCGCCGACGCCTACGCCGACCCCGAGTCCCTGACCCGCCGCGCCTTCGCCGCGATCACGCCCCTGCCGGACGAGAACGACCCGGCGTACCGGGCGGCGGCGCTGCCCGCCTCCAACGGCATCGCGACGGCCGACGGACTGGCCCGTTTCTACGCCTGCCTGATCGGCGAAGTCGACGGCGGGAGGCGGCTGTTCACCCCGCAGACGATGGAGCTGGCCCGGGGCGAGCAGGCCGCGGGCGCCGACCGTGTCCTGGTCGTCGGCACCCGCTTCGGTCTGGGCTACATGCTGCACGGCGCGGCCTCGCCGCTGCTGTCCCCCACCTCCTTCGGCCACCCCGGCCGCGGCGGCGCGCTCGGCTTCGCCGACCCCGAGTCGGGTCTCGCCTTCGGCTATGTGACGAACGGGTTCAGGACGAGCGTGACGGCCGATCCGCGGGCGCAGGCCCTGGTGCGGGCGGTGCGCGAGGCACTGCCGCGCTGAGCGGCGACGGCCGGGACGGGGCGGCCGGGCCGCCGCCCCCGGCCGCGGACGCCCTGACCGCGGACCCGCCCCAGGTCCTGCCCTAGACGTGGATCGCGTGCGAGATCCGCCCGGACTCGGCGTCGATCTCCCCGTGTGCCTTGTCCAGCAGCTGCATGGCGATCTCGTTCAGCGCACGGGCGGCCGCCACCTCCTCCCCGACTCTCGGCTGATTGGAGTCGGAGTGGTGACGGCTGGCGTGACCGTGCCCGCGTACCTCGCTGCCGTCGGGCAGGCGTACCAACGCGGACGCGCGCGTGTGCTGGTCGTCCTCCATGAACTCCATCTCGACATGCCATCCCACTGCGGTGTGCATCATGACGATCACCTCCACGAACACCTGCTTCCAGGGTGCCCCTCCGCACGCACCACCGCACCCACGGAAACCCCACGGACCCCCGTCTCCCCGGCCGGGGCACCCGCCCCGCCGGGCCCGGACAGGCCCTAACCGGCGTGCAGCATCAGCCCGATGCCCACCACCAGCAGCCCGGCCGCCGCGATCCGCGGTGCCCCGAAACGCTCCTTGAAGAACAGGGCGCCGATCCCCGCGCCGACGATGATCGACGATTCGCGCAGCGCCGCGACCGGTGCCAGGTCGGCCTTCGTCTGCGCCCACAGCACCAGCGCGTACGCCACCACGGACAGGGCCGCGCCGAGCAGCCCGACCGCGGCGAAGGGACGCAGGACGGAAGGCAGTTCCCGGCCCCGGCGGCAGAGGGCGTACAGCGGGACGGCCGCGCCCTGGACGGCCATCAGCCACGCGATGTAACCCAGGGACGAGCCCGAGGCGCGTACCCCCAGCCCGTCGACGACCGTGTACCCGGCGATGGTCAGACCGGTCGCCAGCGCGGCACCGATCGCCGCCCAGGGGGGACGGCGCCCGCGCAGCCCCCACAGCGCGACCCCGGTGAGGCCCGCGCAGGACACGAGGACGCCCGCGGCCGCCCAGCCGTCCGGCACCTCGTGCGCGAAGGCGGCGGCGAGCACGGTGACCACGAGCGGCGCGCTGCCCCGGGCGATCGGATAGGCCTGGCCGAAGTCTCCCAGCCGGAACGAGGTCATCAGCAGCGCGACGTACGCGACGTGGATGGCGGCGGACGCCAGGAGGTACGGCCAGGCCCGTGCCTGCGGGAACGCCGTGAACGGCGCCAGCGCCAGCCCGATCAGCAGACCGCCGCCCATGATCAGCGTGAACCCGGCCAGTTTGTCGGTGATCCGGTGCGCGATCGCGTTCCAGGAGGCGTGCGTGACCGCGGCCAGCAGGACGGCCGCGGTCACCAGCGGGGTCACTGAGCGGGCTCGCGCACGTCCACGAGGGTGGCGCCGGCGTGCGCGATCAGGGTCTGCGGCGCCATCGGGAAGACGCTGTACGGGGTGCCCGCGGCGGCCCAGACGACGTCGTGGGCGAGCAGGGAGCGGTCGGCGAGCACGCGGGTCGCCGTGCGGTGCCCGAAGGGCGGTACGCCTCCGATGGCGTACCCGGTCGTCTCGCGCACCACGTCGGCCCTGGCCCGGGTCACCTTCTCGGCCCCGAGTTCCTTGCGCACGAGTTCCAGGTCCACCCGGGAGGCGCCGTCCATCAGCACCAGCACCGGCACCCCGTCCGCCGCGAAGATCAGGGACTTGCAGATCTGGCTCAGTTCGCAGCCGATCGCGGCGGCCGCCTCGCCGGCGGTGCGGGTGGCGTCCGGGAAGCGTCGCACCCGCCCTTGCAGTTCGGCGAGTCCCATCTCCCGCAGGGCCTCGGCGAACCGGGGGTGTGCTGCGGATTCTTCTGCGGCGGTGCCGTCGGTCGTCGTCATGCACGGCACGCTAGCGGTACGTGTACCGGGCAGGCGAACGGGTTCCGCGGGCCGGCCGCGCGCCGGAGCGGCGGGAGCCGCCCCGACGCGAAAGGCCGGTGAGGGCGCCCCGTCCCCACGGAGCCCTCACCGGCCGGTCCTTCGGCGCGGCCGACGCGTCAGACGCGGGCCGGCTCGCGGTGCGCGTCCGGTTCCTTGCCACCGGAACCGGTGGCGCGGCCGAGGCCCTCGCCCTCCACGTCCATGTTCGGCAGGGCGCGGTCCAGCCACCCCGGCAGCCACCAGGCCTTGCGGCCGAGCAGGGCGAGCACCGCCGGGACGATGGCCATCCGGACGACGAACGCGTCGAAGAAGACCGCGATCGCGAGGCCGAAGCCGATCATCTTGATCATCGACTCGCTGGAGCCGATGAAGCCGGAGAAGACGGCGATCATGATGACGGCGGCAGCCGTGACCACCCGTGCGCCGTGCCGGAAGCCGGTGACGACGGCCTGGCTCGGCTTCTCGCCGTGCACGTACGCCTCGCGCATCCGGGTCACGAGGAACACCTCGTAGTCCATGGCCAGTCCGAAGACCACGCCCACCATGAAGATCGGCATCATCGACATGATCGGGCCGGTCTGCTCCACGCCCAGCAGGCCGGACAGCCAGCCCCACTGGAAGACCGCGACCACGGCGCCCAGCGCCGCCATCACGCTCAGCAGGAAGCCGAGCGCCGCCTTCAGCGGGACCAGGATCGAGCGGAACACCATGATCAGCAGAAGGAAGGCGAGACCCACCACCAGCACCAGGTACGGGACCAGGGCGTCGTTCAGCTTCTGCGAGAAGTCGATGTTCATCGCCGTCGAGCCGGTGACCAGCACCGTCGCGTCGGTGTCGCCCTTGATCTCGGCGCCCGCGTCACGGATGCCGTGCACCAGGTCCTCGGTGGTGACCGAGGACGGCTTGGAGTCCGGGATCACGGTGATCGTCGCGGTGTCGCCGGCCTTGTTGTACGTCGCCGGAGTGACCGTGACGACGTCCTTGAGGCCCTTGATCTCGTCGCTCACCCGGGAGACGGCCGCCTTCGGGGAGTCGCTGGCCTCCGCGTCGACGACGACCATCAGCGGTCCGTTGAAGCCGGGGCCGAAGCCCTCCGACAGCAGGTCGTAGGCGCGGCGCTGGGTCGTCGACACCGGCTGCGAGCCGTCGTCTCCGAGGCCCAGTTCGAGGGAGGCCGCCGGGACGGCCGCCGCGCCGAGGCCGAGCACGCCCAGCAGGAGCACGGCCATCGGCCGCCGTACGACGAAGCTCGCCCAGCGGGCGCCCATGTTGGGCCGGCCGGGCCGCGCGGCCGCCTTGCGTGCGGCGCGGGCGCCGCCCAGCAGCCGGCTCTTCATCCCGGCGGGCTGCACCTTGCGTCCGGCGTAGCCGAGCAGCGCGGGGATCAGGGACAGCGCGATCAGGACCGCGATGGCGACCGTGCCGGCCGCGGCGACGCCCATCTTGGTGAGCATCGGGATGTTGACGACCGACAGGCCGACCAGCGCGATGACCACCGTCAGGCCCGCGAAGACCACCGCGGAGCCCGCCGTGCCGACGGCCCGTCCGGCCGCCTCCTCGCGTTCGCGGCCCTCGGCCAGTTCGGCCCGGTAGCGGGAGACGATGAACAGCGCGTAGTCGATGCCGACCGCGAGGCCGATCATCATGGCGAGGGTGGAGGTGGTCGTGCCCAGGTCGAGCGCGTTCGCCAGGGCCGTGATGGTCGAGACGCCGATGCCGACGCCGATCAGGGCGGTCAGCAGGGGCAGTCCGGCCGCGATCAGCGAGCCGAAGGTGATGACCAGGACCACCGCGGCGATCGCGATGCCGATGACCTCCGTGGAGCCGGTCTCGGGCGTCGCGGTCAGCGCGTCACCGCCGATCTCGACGGTCAGCCCGGAGTCCCGCGCGTCCTGCGCCGCCTCGTTCAGGGCGTCCTTGGACGCGTCCTTCAGCTCCATGCCGGAGACGTCGTACTTCACGGACGCGTAGGCGATCGTGCCGTCCTTGCTGACCGCGTGGGTCTTGAACGGGTCGGCGACGGAGGTGACCTCGGAGCCGTCGGACAGCTCCTTCACCGTCGCGCGGACGACGGCCTTGTTGGCGGCGTCCGTCATCTTCTCGCCGTCCGGCGCCTTGAAGACGACCCGCGCGGTGGCGCCGTCGGCGCTCATCCCGGGGAAGCGCTGTTCCAGCAGGTCGAAGGCCTTCTGCGCCTCGGTG
Organism: Streptomyces sp. NPDC002265; assembly: GCF_040296125.1. Classification (NCBI taxonomy): domain Bacteria; kingdom Bacillati; phylum Actinomycetota; class Actinomycetes; order Kitasatosporales; family Streptomycetaceae; genus Streptomyces; species Streptomyces sp. NPDC002265. The sequence continues at coordinate 28,954 of NZ_JBEOWS010000049.1, forward strand.
CCGGGGATGGAGAACGAGGTGCTGCCGGCCGCGGGCGCGTTGGCCGCGCCGACACCGGCGAGGGTCAGCAGCGCCACCCAGATCAGGGCGACGAAATGCCGTCGCCGGAAGGCGAAACGGCCGAGTTTGTACAGGAAAGTGGCCACGAGGGCGAACTCCCGGTCAGTCGTGGGGTATTCAGGGCAGGGGTGATCAGCCCGACGACGTGAGCGGTTACGTCAGGTGGGGGCTAGCGTGGGGAAGGATCAGCCGGTGGGGACGCCGAGGGCGGGGAGGACCACGGCGTCGATGTACGAGATGAGGAAGTCCTGCGTGGGCGGCTGGTCGTCGATCAGGGCCCGGGTGGCGAACGCTCCGATGAGCATGTGCACCACGTACTCCAGCGCGGGGCAGTCGGCGCGGACCTCACCGCGGTCGACGGCCCGGCGCAGCAGCACCCGGAACTCTTCCATCTCCGGCTCCACCAGCAGTTCCCGGAAGGCCCGCAGCAGATCGGGGTTGGTGTGCACCGCCATGAACAGGCCCCGCATCAGCGCGGAGTTCTGTTCCATGGCGCAGTCGTCCTCGCGCGAGGCGATGGCGTGGAAGTCGCCCCGCAGGGATCCGGTGTCGATGTCGCCCGCGCGGCCCGGCTTGTTGTGCCGGATCGCCCTGGCGACGAGTTCCGGCTTGCCGCCCCACTGGCGGTAGAGCGTCGCCTTGCTGGACCGGGTGCGGGCGGCCACGGCGTCCATGGTGAGGGCGTCGTAGCCGACTTCCCGGAGCAGGTCGAGCACGGCCTCGTACAACTCGGCCTCGCGCTCGGGCGTGATCCGACTGCGCCGCGCGGTTGCGACCTCGGTCATGCCACTCACCACTTCCGCTCCGGCGTGCGCTTCGAACGACCTGCTCCGAACGACATTCTTCCGTACGTGGTTCCGTACCTGTTCCGTACATCGTCCTCGTACGTCGTTGTCGTACAGGACGAATGTAGCGCAGCCATCGTGCGAAACGAAACCGTTTCGTACGTGTGCTGGGTCACCCCTGGACGACAGGCACCCTTTTTTCACGAGTTGCCCGGGGCCATTCGGCGGAAAAGCATGGTGAGGTGAGCTATCTGCGTCTGCCCCATCTCAACGAAGACCTGCTGTGCTTCGTCGCCGAGGACGACCTCTGGCTGACCTCGCTCGACGGGCCCGGCCGCGCCTGGCGTCTCACCGTCGACCGCACCAAGGTCGGCCACCCCCGCTTCTCCCCCGACGGCCGCGACATCGCGTACACGACCTGGCGCAGTCTCGTCCCCGAGATCCACCTCGCGCCGGTGGACGGCGGGCCCGGCCGAAGACTCACCTACTGGGGCAGCGCCGACACCCAGGTCTGCGGCTGGACCCCGGACGGCGACATCCTCGCCGTCGCCTCCCACGGCCAGCCCTTCCCCTACTTCACCTGGGCCTACAAAGTGCCCACCGACGGCGACCCCGGCGGCCGGCTGCCCTGGGGCCCGGTCTCCGACATCCAGGTCGCCGACCTCGACGGGGACCGCAAGACCCTCCTGCTGACCGGCACCCCGCCGCACGAACCGGCCGTCTGGAAGCGCTACCGCGGCGGTGCCATGGGCCGCCTGTGGCTGCACGGGAAACAGCTGGTCCCCGACATCGGCGGCCACCTCCAGTCCCCGGTGTTCGCCGACGGACGGATCGCGTTCCTCTCCGACCACGAGGGCATCGGCAACCTGTACTCCTGCGCCTACGACGGCTCCGACCTGCGCCGCCACACCGACCACGACGCCTTCTACGCCCGCAACGCCTCCAGCGACGGCACCCGCGTGGTGTACCAGTGCGCGGGCGACCTGTGGATCGTCGACGACCTGAGCCCGCGCTCCGTCCCGCGCAAGCTGGACATCCGGCTGAGCGGACCGCGGGCCGGCCGCCGCCCCTACCAGGTGCCCGCCGCCCAGCACGTGGACGGCATCTCCGTGGACGAGACCGGGCGGGCGAGCGCCGTCGTGGTGCGCGGCAGCCTGTACTGGCTGACCCACCGGGACGGCCCCGCCCGCACCATCGCCGACACCCCGGGCGTACGGGTGCGGCTGCCGGAGATGCTCGGCTCCGGCGGACAGGTCGCCTACGTGACGGACGCCGAGGGCGAGGACGCCGTCGAGATCGCCTACCTGCCCCGGGCCACCGGCGACCGCCCGCCCCGGCGCCTGGCCGCCGGGGAACTGGGCCGGGTCCTGGAGCTGGTCTCCGATCCGGAGGGCGAGCGGATCGCCATCGCCGCACACGACGGACGGCTGCTGCTGATCGACGCCACCGAGGGGTCCAACGGCGAGGTGACCGAGCTGATCCGGTCCGTCAACGGGCCGGTGCGCGACCTCGCCTTCTCCCCCGACGGCGCCTGGCTGACCTGGTCGCACCCGGGCATCGGGCGGTCGCTGCGGCAGATCAAGATGGCCCGGATCGCCCACAACGGCGGGACCGGCCTCGTCGTCGACGTCACCAACGGCCGCTTCGAGGACGAGAACCCGGTGTTCACCCGGGACGGTCGGTACCTGGCCTTCCTGTCCTGGCGCGGCTTCGACCCGGTGTACGACGTGCACACCGGCGACCTGTCCTTCCCGCTGGGCTGCCGCCCCTACCTGGTGCCGCTGTCGTCGGCGACCCCCTCCCCGTTCGCCCTGACCCCCGAGGGCCGCCCGGCGGCCGGCGGGCTGGACCCGATGGAGGACGAGGGCGGCGACGGCGCCGTGACCGTGGAGGTCGAGGGACTGGAGAGCCGGGTGACCCCGTTCCCGGTGACCGCCTCCAAGTACTCGGCGCTGTATCCGGTCGCGGGCGGCGGCCTGGTCTGGCTGCGCTGGCCGATCTCGGGCGCGCTGGGCGAGACGTTCGTGAACCCGGCCGACACCAGCGGGCGGCCCACCCTGGAGCACTTCAACATCACCAAGGCGAAGAAGTCCGAACTCGTCGATCACCTGGACTGGTTCGCGGTGAGCGGGGACGGCACCCGGCTGGTCGTGGTCGACGAGGGCGACCTGCGGGCGGTGCCGTCCGCCGAGGCCGGCGACAGCGACACCACCGTCTGGATCGACCTGCGGCGCATCCTGCACGAGGTCGACCCGCCCGCCGAGTGGCGCCAGGCCTACGACGAGGCCGGCCGGATCATCCGCGCCTACTTCTGGGACCCGGGGATGTGCGGCATCGACTGGGACGGGGTGCTGGAGCAGTACCGGCCGCTGGTCGAACGGGTCGCCTCCCCGGACGAGTTCGCCGATCTGCTGCGCGAGGTGCTGGGCGAACTCGGCACCTCGCACGCGTATGTCACCCCCTCGCGCCGCAACGAGGGCCCACCGCACTACCAGCGCCGGCAGGGCCTGCTGGGCGCCAACCTGGTGTGCCGGGACGGCGGCTGGATGGTCAAACGGATCCTGCCCGGCGACTCCTCCGACTCCAAGGCCCGCTCCCCGCTGGCCGGCACCGGCATCCGCGAGGGAGCCGTCCTCACCCATGTGGACGGGCGGCCGGTGGATCCGGTGACCGGCCCGTACCCGCTGCTGGCGGGCGCGGGCGGTACCACGGTGGAGCTGACGTTCACCCCGGCGGAGGGCGAGGCCGGCCGCGCCCGGCGGGTGGCCGTGGTGCCGCTCACCGACGACCGGCCGCTGCGCTACCAGGACTGGGTGGCCAAGCGCCGGGAGGTCGTACGCGAACTGGGCGCCGGCCACTGCGGCTATCTGCACATCCCCGACATGGGCGGCTCCGGCTGGGCCCAGTTCAACCGGGACCTGCGCATGGAGGTGTCCCGGCCCGCGCTCATCGTGGACGTACGCGGCAACGCCGGCGGCCACATCAGCGAACTGGTCGTGGAGAAACTCACCCGCCGCATCCTCGGCTGGGACCTGACCCGCGACGCCCAGCCGGTGTCGTACGCCTCGAACGCCCCCAGGGGCCCGGTGGTCGCCCTCGCCGACGAGGCCACCTCCTCCGACGGCGACATGATCACGGCCGCCTTCAAACTGCTCAACCTCGGCCCGGTGGTCGGCCAGCGCACCTGGGGCGGGGTGGTCGGCATGACCGGACGCCACCAGCTGGGCGACGGCACGGTGATCACCGTGCCGATGAACGCGGCCTGGTTCGACGACTACGGCTGGTCCATCGAGAACCACGGTGTGCTGCCGGACCTGGAGGTGCTGCGCACCCCGCTGGACTGGGCGGAGGGACGGCACGCCCAGCTGGACGACGCCGTGCAACTCGCCCTGGACCTGCTGGAGACGAACCCGCCCGCGACCCCGCCGGACCGCAGCCGGGTACCGGACCGGTCCCGGCCGAAGCTGCCGCCCCGCAGCTGAGACGCGCTGCCGCCACGGAGCCGGGACACGGGAGCCGAGGCCCGGACAAGGAGCCGTGGCCGCGGCGGAGTCGAGGACGTGAGGAAGGGGTGCCCCTCGTCAGGGACACCCCTTGCTCATTCAGCTTGGTTCAGCGAGGAAGCCCGCTTCAGGCGTCGTAGTCCTGGTTGAAGCGGTCCTCCTGCTCACGGACGCTGCGCTCCGTGTCACCACGCTGCGGCTCACGACCCCGCTGCTGCTGCGACTGCTGGGCGCGCTGCTTGGCCTCGTCGGCCTTCTGCTTGCCCTTGTGCTGCATCTGCTGAGCCTGGTCCTGGAACTTGTCCTTCATACCCATGTGGGTTCACTCCCGTGGTGGGTGGGGGAAGGCCCTTGATCGGGCCTCGACCAGATTCACACGGCCGGACACGCAGCGCATGTCGATCAGTCACGGTGCGTAGCGCGGGCCTGTTCGTCGGCCGCGCCACCCGCTCCCACCAGGCCCGATCGCATCCCTTGCAACCTGGGCGCGAACCGGCGCATCTCCCGCTGCCCGACGCTCCCGATGAGCCCCGGCAGATATCCGCGCACCCCCTGCATCCCGCGCAGCCACCACTGCCCGTACACATGGGCCGACCGCCGTTCGACGCCGGCCACCAGCCGGTCCACCGCGGGACCCAGCGGGTAGGTCTTGTTCGACGGCCACGGCAGCCGCTGCCGCAGCTCGCGCATCACCTCGTCCTGGTCGGCCCCGCGCACCATGTCCGTGTCGGTCCAGGACAGATACCCCACCCCGACCCGGACACCCTGGTGGCCGACCTCGGCACGCAGACTGTGCGCGTACGCCTCCACCCCCGACTTCGACGCGCAGTACGCGGTCATCATCGGGGCGGGCGTGATGGCGGCCAGGGAGGCGATCTGGAGCAGATAGCCGCGGCTTGCCACCAGCGCCGGGAGGAAGGCGCGGGCGGTCACCGCCGAGCCGATCAGGTTGACCTCGATCACCCGCCGCCAGGCCACCGGGTCGGAGTCGGCGAACGGCCCGCCGGCGGCGACCCCGGCGTTGGCGACGACGATGTCGACCTTCCCGAACCGCTCCACGACCTCCCGCGCGACCCGCGCCATGGCCTCGTCGTCGGTCACGTCGGCGCACCAGTGGGCGCTGTCGCCGTGCAGCCGCTCCGAGACCTGCTTGAGGGCGTCCGGCTCCAGCCCCACCAGCGCCACCTTGGCGCCACGCGCGGACAGCTTGCGCGCGAGCTGCTCCCCCACGCCGCGCGCGGCTCCCGTGACGACCGCGACCTGCCCCTCGAGACCGACCCTGCTCATGCGCCCTCCTTGACCTGTACGTACGTGGAGACGAGTGCCCGGATCCGCCCGGTGACCAGCTCGGGCGCCTCGACCGGCGTCATATGGCCGAGGCCGGGGAGTTCGGTGAGGCCGACGCAGTGCGGCAGCGCGGCGGCCAGCGAGCGGGCGTGCACCGGCGGGGTCAGCCGGTCGGCGGTACCCACGACGACCTCCGTCGGCACCGACAGCTCCGTCACCCCGTGGTCGAGATCGAGCCGTTCGAGCACCTGCGACCAGGCCTGCCTGACCCGGCGCGGGCACGCGTGCACGATCCGGGCGCAGGCGTCGACCAGGTGCGGCGCCGAACCGGCGCCCATCGTGGCGTACTTGAGGATCCGCCGGGCGACCGGCGTGACCGGCCCGAGCGGTGCCCTCGACCCGAGGATGTGCCGGGTCAGCCAGGTCCGCAGCCCGCCGGCCCGGATCGGTACGACGGTCGACTCGGCGACCAGCCGTGAACTGCCGGTGCTGCACAGCAGGACGGCCGCCGTGTGCGCGCGGAACACCGGGCGGGCGGCGGCGGCCAGGACCGTCATGCCGCCCATGGAGTGCCCGGCGACCACCGCCTTCTCGCCGGGAGCGAGGGTCGCCCCCAGTACGGCTTCCAGGTCGTCGGCGAGCGCGTCGGTGCCGTAGGTCCGGCCCGCGGGACTGCGGCCGTGGCCGCGCTGGTCGTAGGCGATCACCCGGTGGTCGACCGCCAGTTCCCGCACCTGGGCGGCCCAGAACGCGGTGGAACAGGTCCAGCCGTGGGCGAGGACGACGGCCGGGGCGCCCTCGGGACCGTGCACCTCGACATGGAGTTCGGCGCCGTCGGCGGAGACGGCGGTCAGCTCGCGGGCGGGGACGGGCGGGACGTAGGTGTCCGGAGCGTGGGTGTCCCGGGCGTGGCTGTCCCGGGCGGCGGGGACGGGACGGCTCACGCGCTCGCCTCCGACTTCCGGGTGCGGCCGGACCGCACGGACTTCCCCGTGGACTCGGCGGATCCGGCGGGCTCGACGGCCTCGGCGGGTTCGACGGATGCGGCCCCTACGGGCGGGGGCGGGCCGGCCGGGGCGCGCAGCACCTCGTACTCCGCGAGGTCCACCCGCCGGGTCTCGCGCCGGAACTCGCTCGTCGTGCCCGGCCAGATGGTGGTGTTGCGCCCGCTCGCGTCCAGGTACCAGCTGGTGCAGCCACCGGTGTTCCACACCGTGCGCTTCATCCGGTCCTGCACCCGGCGGTTCCAGGCGTTCACCGCGCTCGGCCGGGCGACGAGGGCCGCGCGCCCGCCCAGCACGTCCAACTGCCGTACGTAGTCGGCCAGGTAGTTCAGCTGGGACTCGATCATGAGGATCATGGAGGAGTTGCCCAGGCCGGTGTTGGGCCCGATGATCGTCATCCAGTTGGGGAAGCCGGCCGCCGAGGCGCCGCGCAGCGACTGCATACCGCCCTTCCACGACTCGGCGAGCGTCCGCCCGTCGGCCCCGACCACCCGCTCGGCGATGGGCATGTCGGTGACGTGGAAGCCGGTGCCGAAGACGATCACGTCGGCCTCGGTCTCGGTGCCGTCGACGGCGACCAGGGTGGAGTCGCGGACCTCGCGCAGCCCGCTCGCCACCACGTCCACGTTGGGCCGGGCCAGGGCCGGGTAGTACTCGCTGGACAGCAGGATCCGCTTGCAGCCGATCCGGTAGTCGGGGGTCAGCTTGGCCCGCAGGGCCGGGTCCTTGATCGCGCGGGTCATGTTGCGCCGGGCCAGCCGCTCGACGAAACCGAGTTCGTCCGGGTGCTTGGTGAACGCCTGGACCTGCAACTCCCTTATGCCCCAGAGCAGTCCGCGGCGCAGCCGCGAGGTGAGCGGCACGGCCCGGTGCAGCGCCCGCTCGGCCCCGGTGATCGCGCGGTCCACGCGGGGCATGACCCACGCCGGGGTGCGCTGGAACAGGGTGAGCCGGGCGACCTCGGGCTGGACGGCGGGCACGATCTGGATCGCTGACGCCCCGGTGCCCACCATCGCGACCCGCTTGCCGCGCAGTTCCTGGCCGTGGTCCCAGCGGGCCGAGTGGAAGACCGCGCCGGGGAAGGAGTCCAGCCCCGGGATGTCCGGGATCCTCGGCTCGGACAGCGGCCCGGTGGCGGAGACGACGACATCGGCGCGCAGCCGCCCGCTCGTGGTCTCGATCTCCCAGTACAGCCCCTGCGGGTCCCAGGTCATCATCGTCACTTCGGAGTCGAAGCGGATGTGGGGCCGCAGGTGGAAGAGGTCCGTCACGTGCTCCAGGTAGGCACGGATGTGCTCCTGCCCGGAGAAGGTGCGCGGCCAGTCGGGGTTGGGCGCGAAGGAGAACGAGTACAGGTGGGACGGCACGTCGCAGGCGCAGCCGGGATAGCTGTTGTCCCGCCAGGTGCCGCCGACGCTGTCGGCCCGCTCCAGGACCACGAAGTCGGTGATCCCCTCGCGTCGCAGCCGCACGGCCGCCCCGAGCCCGCCGAACCCGGACCCGATCACCGCCACCCGTACATGCTCGTGCTCGTGCTCGGCCATCCCTGAGCCTCCACGCATCGCCTCGGACTACGCCAGTGAACACTGGCGCAATGGGGAGAGTAGAGCAGCGGCGTACCGATGGGTAGGGGGCGCGGGAAGGACGTCCGCACCCGTCGGCCTGCCCCGGCCGGCGCCGGCACGGCATAGGCTTCCCGCGTGGCAGAAGACGGCGCACGACGCGAGTACCGCATGGAGGAGCTGGCCAGGCTGGCCGGCATCACCGTCCGCACCCTGCGCTTCTACCGCGAACGCAAGCTCATCCCGCCGCCCCGCCGCGAGGGCCGTATCGCCTGGTACGACGACCATCACCTGGCCCGGCTGCGCACCATCTCCGCACTGCTGGACCGCGGCCACACCCTGAACGGCATCGCGGAACTCGCCGAGGCCTTCGACAACGGCCGTGACGTCGGCGAACTGCTAGGCCTCGACGCCCCCACCGAGGAGGAGCCGGTCCGCCTCACCCCCGAGGAACTCGCCGCCCGCTTCGAGGGCGAGGTCACCCCGGAGAACCTCGCCGCCGCGATGGACCTCGGCTACCTCGGCACCGACGGCGACGAGATCGTCCACATCAGCAGCCGCCTGCTGGACGTCTCCTCGGCCCTGGTCCGCGAGGGCATCCCGCTCGCGGAGGTCCTGGCCGCGGGCAAACAGGTCCGCGAACACGCGGACGCCCTCGCGGAGCTCTTCCGGTCCCTGGTCCTGCGCCACGCCCCCGAAGAAGACCTCCAGCGCCTGCGCCCCCTGGCCCGCAGCGTGGTCGAGGCGGAACTCTCCCTGGCTTTGGACCGCCGCCTGCGCAAGCAGGACTGAGCCCTGCCGGTCGGGCTCTAGAGGTTGTAGACCACGGTCACCGGCGCGTGGTCCGACCACCGCTCGGCGTGCGTGGCGGCCCGCTCGACATACCCCTTGACGGCCTTCGCCGCGAGCCCGGGCGTCGTGATCTGGTAGTCGATGCGCCATCCTGAATTGTTGTCGAAGGCCCGCCCCCGGTACGACCACCACGAGTACGGGCCCTCCGCGTCCGGGTGCAGTTCGCGTACGACGTCGACGTAGCCGCCGTCGGCCGGGTCGAGGACGTCGCCGAGCCACTCCCGCTCCTCCGGCAGGAAGCCGGAGTTCTTGGCGTTGGCCCGCCAGTTCTTCAGGTCGGCCTGCCGGTGGGCGATGTTCCAGTCGCCGCAGACGACGACCTCGCGCCCGTCGGCGGCGGCGCGCTCGCGCAGGCCCTTCAGATAGGGGAGGAACTCGTCCATGAACCGGACCTTCTCGTCCTGCCGCTCCGTGCCGACCTCGCCGGAGGGCAGATAGAGCGAGCCGACCGTGACGCCCGGCAGGTCCGCCTCGACATAGCGCCCGCTGCCGTCGAACTCGGCCGATCCGAAGCCGATCCGGACCGCGTCGGGCTCGCGCCGGGTGTAGAGGGAGACGCCCGCGCGCCCCTTGGCCGCGGCCGGAGCGTGCACGACATGCCAGCCCTCGGGAGCGCGTACCTCCTCGGGCAGCTGCTGCGGCTCGGCGCGCACCTCCTGGAGGCAGAGCACCTCGGCGGAGGTCTCCGCCAGCCACGGGACGAAGCCCTTCTTGGCGGCGGCCCGCAGTCCGTTCACATTCACCGTGGTCACCGTTAGCAAAGCACTCTCCTCGGTGTCACCGTCGGCCCGGCCAACCGGACACCTTGTCCGTGGTCACTGTCAGCACCAGGGCACGATACCGGGACACTGGACGAAGCCCCGATTTCGATTCTGCATACACGTACAGTGAGCGACATGAACATACGTCCCGTCCCGTTCGATCACCCCGACGCCGTCCGGCTCAACGACGAGGTCCAGGCCGAGTACCACGTGCGCTACGGCGACGGCGGCGACGCAACGGCCCTGGCCCCCGCCGACTTCGAGTCGCCGAACGGCGTCTACCTGATCGCGTACGACGAGACCGGCAGGCCCCTGGCCACCGGCGGCTGGCGGGCCCAGGACAAGAACGGCGAGGGCAACGAGGACGGCGACGCCGAGCTCAAGCGCATGTTCGTCGTCGCGGACGCCCGCGGCCGCGGGCTCGCCCGCCGGATGCTGGCCGCCCTGGAGGAGGACGCCCGCACGGCCGGCCGGGTCCGCATGGTGCTGGAGACCGGCGTCAAGCAGCCCGAGGCCATCGCCCTCTACTCCTCCAGCGGCTACGAGCCGTGCGTCAAGTTCGGCTTCTACCGCTTCCACGACTCGAGCCGCTGCTACGCCAAGGCGCTGTGACCGGCGGCGGGTGTGCCGGGTCACATCCGTACGACACCTTCGTGGAACACCTCAGTACGACGCGCCGAAGCCCCGGCCGGGAGACCCGGTCGGGGCTTCGGACCGCGTGGGACACCGGGGGGCCGGACCGACGCGTACAGCTTGGGGAAATGGCCAAAGCCCCGGTCGGTTTCC